>JBBROE010000009.1:0-62705 GCA_038229695.1 Chitinophagales bacterium
AGATGGTTGTACATGCTCTCCCTGTTGTCGCTGCCCGCGTTCTCTTCATTTGGCCAGCAACCGGCGATGAAGCTGGTCTGGTCGGATGAATTCAATTATACCGGTCTCCCCGACAGCACGAAGTGGAACTACGACGTAGGTGGAGGCGGCTGGGGCAACCATGAACTGGAATACTATACCCGGGCCAGGCCCGACAATGCCCGCGTGGAGAATGGCCACCTGGTCATTGAAGCAAAAAAAGAAAGATTTAAGGAAAATGACTATACGGCTGCACGGCTGGTGAGCAAAGGGAAGGGTGACTGGCTCTATGGTAAGATGGAAATACGCGCGAAATTACCCAGGGGAACGGGTACCTGGCCTGCTATATGGACCCTGGCTTCCAAAGATTCCATGCGATGGCCGGCCGATGGCGAAGTAGACATCATGGAACATGTTGGATTCAACCCCGGCTTTATCCATGCTTCTGTTCACTGTGCCGCCTACAACCACCGTATCCATACCCAGAAGACCGACACCCTGCTGGTGAAAGACTTTGCGGAGCAATACCATATATACAGCATGTTATGGACGCCGGAAAGCATCAGTATCGCGGTTGATGATACGGTTTATTTCCGTTTTGCGAATGAACACACCGGCCGGGCCGCGTGGCCGTTCGACCAGAAGATGTATCTCATCCTGAACCTTGCTGTGGGGGGCGACTGGGGCGGATCGAAGGGCATTGCACAGGACATCTGGCCGCAGGAAATGGATGTCGATTATGTGCGGGTGTACCAGGCCGGCTGATGGCCGTACAAACTAATCATTGAACAGTAATGCTGTTAAATTTATGTCATGAGTAAAGAAATGGTGAATGAGATCACGGTCATTGGGCTGGCGCTGAAATCAAAGACCACCAATGCCGGCGGGCAGTCGGCCACCGATTGCAGGAACCTGTGGCATCATTTTGATGACGGTGATTTTCAATCGGTGATACCCGGAAAAACCGCCGATACGGTCTACGGTGTATATTTTCATTACGAGGGAGATAGTTCATTGCCGTTTTCCTACCTCGTTGGCTGCCCGGTATCGCCGGGGTCAATAGCACCGCCGGGTATGATCAGCCTCACGATCCCCGCCGGTGACTATGAAAAAATAGCCGCCTGTGGGAAACTGCCCGATTGTGTTATCCAGGCCTGGATCGAGATACGTAATGGTAATTATCCCCGTACTTTTCAAACCGATTTTGAAGTGTATGACGAAAGAAGCAGGGACTGGAACCAGGGCGAAGTGGATGTCTTTGTTTCCGTAAAAAGCTGACGGGCGGTCCAGGGAAACCGCTGCGCAATGCCGCAATAATCTTATACCCCGGTATGGTAAAACCTTTTTTGATAGTGCTGGCTCTATTTTTCTCCGTGATGGCGCATGCTCAGCAGGTGGACAGCATCTATTACCATCCCTATACCGACAGCCTTAAGCCCGGCACCTACAACTACATTAATATCGACGGCAAGACGAGCGGCGGTCAATGGGTACCGCTTACTGGAAAGGAACTTAATTTTTCGGCCGACACGGGGACATTCAGCGGCAACAGCCTTTTTATCCCACTCGATTTTGAACCCGCAAAAGTAACGGTTAAAACCTCGTTGAAAGCCAACCCGGCCCTCCTGCTAAGCTTTGTCATCTACGTGAAAAGAACGAGGTAGTCATTACAGCAGGTGCGTGCTGCATGTCTTTCCAAAAAAAAAGTGCGCCCGGAATAAGGCGCACTCGTATAAAGTACAAACTGTAAAAAGAGACTACATTTTTTTGGCGTCCTCCAGGAATTTGGCGAGGCCAATATCGGTCAGCGGGTGTTTCAGCAGGCCGAGGATGGGCTCCAGCGGGCAGGTACACACATCAGCGCCAGCTTCAGCACATTGAATGATATGGAGTGAACTCCTGATTGACGCGGCAAGGATTTCAGTTTCAAAACCCTGGATGGAATAGATGCGGGCGATCTGTGCAACCAGTTCCACGCCGTCCCATCCGCTGTCATCGATACGACCGATAAAGGGAGAGACATATTTGGCACCTGCTTTTGCCGCGAGGATAGCCTGGCCGGCAGAGAAAACAAGCGTACAGTTGGTCTTAATGCCATTGTCTGTAAACCACTTGATCGCTTTCACACCGTCTTTGATCATCGGCACTTTTACAATAATGTTGGGATGTATAGCGGCCAGTTTCTTACCTTCTTCCAGGATGGTTTTAAAATCCGTGGCCAATACTTCTGCACTGATATCGCCGTCAACAATTTCGCAGATGGCCTTGTAGTGTGCATAGATAGCTTCGGTCCCCTTGATACCTTCCTTGGCCATCAGGGAAGGATTGGTAGTAACCCCGTCGAGGATACCCAGTTCATTGGCTTCCCTGATCTGGTCCAGATTGGCGGTATCAATGAAAAATTTCATACTAAAGATTTATGTTAACATGCCGCCGGACGGCGGTAAAAGAAGATTAAAAAAAAAGGCAGGCTTATTACAGCGCACCGCTACAACCGCTTACTCTTGCTGCGTTCCCGCCCTGGGAGGGTTCAGCAGGAGCTGGTCGTGTAAGACCTGCCGACTGCAAATATACGGAAGCCGGAACAATTATTTCGCTACAGCAATGATTAACTGAAAAAACCGGAGAAAATATTTCCGGGAGCGGTGCCTTGTTAGTACCCGCTGCGACCGGTTAACGAATTGATATGTGACACCGCGATGAGTTCGTCGGCCCGCCCGTTAATTGACCGGTAGTAGACCAGGATCGTATAGCTGTTTTCGGTATCCCACAGATTACCCTCGGTAAATTCGAAACTGTGCGTTCCGGTCTGCTGATCCACGGTGATGTAATCATAACTATAATATCCGTTTTTCAGGAGCAGGCTGGTCTCATAGATTCCACTCGCTGCGTTGTAGGTCATCTTTGCGTGCTCATCAAGTCCATAATTGGTGAGCTCGCCGAACAGGTAGACATCTTTACCGGCAAACGGCTGGTTACCGGGCGGTATGAAGCTAAAATGCGTATCTGCGAAATCGGATTGCCAGAGCGGGTTTACATTTTCGCTCACGTCATTATAGTACATGCCATTGTAATCCTTATAATACACAAGGCGCTGGGCGGCGCGGTCAAGGTCGGGCTTCACGAAAATATCCGTGGAGTTGGGGTTGTAGGCAGCCCTTGCTACACGGTCACTCTGCAGCCTGAAGCTGCGAAGGTCCAGCCACCGCCATTCCCTGCCGCCCGGGAAAACGATATTTTCTGCATTGTACTCAAGTGATGCGGGCCGGATGAAGGTGGGCACGATACCGGCCAGGGCGATATCCCAGCGGTTATTCTGGAGAATGACAATTTTAACCTGCTGGTTGGCGCTGATAAGGTTGAGGCCGCCGGTATTGACCGTAAAAATTATCTTCTGGTGAGTTTTGAACAGTTGCCCGTCGAATGGCTGCTGAATTTGCGCGCCGACCGATGCTTTGTTGTCGACCACCAGTACCCGCCTGGTAAATATCACTTTTGCCGTGTCTCCATCGGCAAATACTTTCAGCAGGTAATTCCCTGACCGTGCCGGCACGCAACTGCTTTCCGGCAGGGTCACCATGTAGTGCGTGTATTTTACCAGGGCGATAGATGAGTTGCGGTAATTCTGTATCCGGTTTTGTGTAAAGCCGCGGATATAATCAAACTCGCTGAGGTTGGTCAGGCTCCAGTCAGCATTACAAATCTGCCAGGTGTAAGAATAGTTGCGGACACCGCCGGCCAGGTCGTCGAAGTTCAGGTCAAGCCGGTCGGCGGTGTTGAGGCCGATGATGGGATAGGCCAGCTGGTTGCCGCTGTAATTGAGTTTGACGTTATGAATAGTAGGCAGGTAAATTTTATCGGGCACCTGGGCGTTCAGGGTAGCGCACAGCAGCAGCATAAAAAGCGGACGGCCGATGTATCTTGTTGTACTCATAAATAAACGTAAGGTAAGGCGAGGAAATTTCTCTGAAAAAAACAAAAACCATGCGCAGTCGCTCCCCACCCCCTATTTTTGGTTTACTTTAAATGCAAAATAGTTGAATATAGCGCGGTTTATTGCGGGCAGGATAGCCTTTTCCCGGGAAAAGTCGTTCGGCCGGTTTATTATCCGGCTGGCCACAGCGGCCACGGTACTGAGTGTTACGGTGATGATTGTAGCGCTGGCAATAACCAATGGTTTCCAGTACACCATCAGCCAGAAGATATTCAGTTTCTGGGGCCACATCCGGGTACAGCATTTTGAAGGAGGAAAAATTGCCAATGCGGAAGAGTTGCCGATTGAGCAGAATGATACGGTTTCCGGGATACTTCACCATAATCCCGCCATTGAGTCGGTAAATGTCTTTGCCACCAAAAACGCCATCCTCAAAACGAGTGAAACCATCGAGGGTGTCCTGTTCAAGGGTGTACAAAAGAATTACCGGTTTCGCCAGTTACAGCAGTTCCTGCAAAAGGGCAGGTGGATTACCTTCCCGGACAGCGGGTACAGCAATGAAATTGTGCTCTCCACCTATACCGCTGGGCAGCTCAATGTACGGGTAGGCGACGCCCTACTCATCTATTTTATCCAGAATGACGGCAGCCCGCCCCGGGCCAGGAAACTAACGGTTACGGGCCTCTACAAAACCGGCATTGAAGAATATGATAAATTTATCGCGATTGGCGATATCCGGCTGATCCAGCGGCTCAATGGTTGGACCACCTCCCAGTTCGGCGGCTATGAATTGTATTTGCAGGATTATCACCAGACGGAAGCGGTAAACAACGAAATTTTTGATGCGCTGCCCCAAACCTGGGCCAGCCGGACGATCAATGAAATAAACCCCGGGATATTCGACTGGCTGCGGCTGCAGGATACAACGATCGTGCTGGTGCTGGTCATCATGACGATTGTAGCCATTCTCAACCTCATCACCTGCCTCATCATCCTGGTACTGGAACGAACCCGGATGATTGGCGTGTTGAAAGCACTGGGTACACCGAATGCGGCCATACAGCGGATTTTCCTGTATCATGGCGGGTTGATAACCATCGCAGGTATATTCACGGGCAACCTGCTTGCCCTGTTGCTGTGCTGGCTGCAGCAGCGCTTCGGGCTGGTGACCCTGCAGGAAGACATGTATTATATTGCCAAAGCAGAAGTAAGGCTGGAGTGGTGGCATTTCCTGGTGGTTGATGCCGGTACCTTCATCAGTTGCCTGCTCATTCTCATTATTCCCACCTTTATCATACGGCGGATCCAGCCGGTACGGGCTATCCGGTTCCGGTAGCGCGGCAACAACAGGAGTGATTGTATTATCCGGAAAAAGTGACGAGGCGTGAAAGCAGTATGCCGGTAGCCACCGCCGCGTTCAGTGATTCCGCCTGCCCAATCCTGGGAATGGTGAGCCGGTGCCTGCACAATTGCAAGACAGCCTCACTTATCCCTTTCGCTTCACTGCCTATCACCAGTGCACCCTCTTGCAGGGGAGGGACGCGATATACATTTTCACCATCCAGTGTGGCCGCGTAAAAAACAGTTGCGGGCGAATTCGCCATGAAAGCCGCCAGTTCTGTATAGTGGATGTTTATGCGCAGGATACTCCCCATGGTAGCCTGCACCACCTTCGGCGCAAAAGCGTCAGCCGTGGTTTCACTGCAAACGAGGTGGGAAATGCCGAACCAGTCGGCCAGCCGGATAATCGTACCCAGGTTGCCCGGATCCTGGATGCCGTCGAGGAGCAGCAACATACCGCTGGCTAAAACGGGCGGGTGATCAATTGGCTTTTTAAGCAGCACCAGGATATCCGCCGCAGTTTTCAGAAACGAAATTTTCTGCATGTCGTGAACCGAAATAACGGATACCAGCGCGTCAAAATTTTTTAACAGTTCTTTGTTCCGTTCTGCCCCAGCAGCCGTGACGTAGATGTGTACGGGTTGTACTTCCGGGTGAACAAGCACATCGCCGGCCATCTTTGATCCTTCCGCAACAAATACACCCTCCCGGTCCCTGAATTTTTTTTGGTCCAGACTTTGGATATATTTGACCTGCAATTTTGTGATCATCTACAGTTCGTTTTAAGCTGAATATGTGTTTATTGCGTAAACGGGTCTACCTGCATTTTTTTTTATTCCTTGGCAGCCTTACCGCTATCTTATCCGGTTGCGTCGTTCCCAAAAAAGTACCGGCCGGTAAACCATTTGTATACGCAACAAATATAACCATACAGGGCAATCTCTCTGCGGCCGTCAAATCAGATTTGCGCCTGAAACTCGAAAACCAGCTTGACGACAGCCTGAAGACACCGTTAAAAACGGCTTACCCGGGCAGGCTCCTGCTCATTCATCCACCGGTTTTTGATACCGCTTCGGCGTTGCGTTCCGTATTGTTTATGAACAACCTGCTGGAGGCAGAAGGTTATTACAGCAGTGTCATATCCTGGGACAGTACGCTTCAACACAAGGGCAAACAGGCAAGGGTAACCGTAAATTTTAAGGTGAATCCCGGCCATGATTATAAATTTGATTCCGTCAGTTACCGCCTCGCGGATTCGGCACTGGAGCAGTTGGCGCTCGATCGCCGGGGGGCCTCGCTCCTGAAAAAAGGGGAACCGTATTCCATTGAAGTTGCGGCAGCAGAACTGGACCGGCTGGTGGAACTGTTTCGCAACAACGGGTACTATAAGTTTTCCCGGGACGACCTGACCGCTGAACGGGATACCATATTTTCAGCTCTTATCAATCCGTCACTGGATCCGTTCGAGCAGCTCAGGCTATTGCAGGAAGCCCGGCAAAGGAAGAACAACCCGCAGATGAATATTGTGATTTCGCTGCGAAACCCATCTGCGGTAACTCATTTCAGAAAGTACCGAATCCGGAATGTTAGTGTTTACCCGGATCTAGACCTGCTCGAAGACACGACTATGGCCGTTTTCGACTCTGTAACGGTAAAGGGTATCCGAATTTTCAGCAAGTACAATAAATTCAAACCAGCTTTCATCGCTGAACGTTGCCTGTTGCTGCCCGGATCCCTGTTCCGGCTGCGCAACTCTACCCGCACCTATACCAATTATACCCAGCTAAACACCTTTACGCAGGTCACCGTAGACATCAGGGAAGCCGGCGACTCGTCTGCAGCACTGGACATTGTCTTACGAATGTATCCTTCCAAGAAACAGGACATCAGTATTTCGCTGGATGCCAGCTACAACACGGGTGACGTGGTCACCACCGGCAACCTGTTTGGCGTTGGCCTTAACCTGGGGCTTAACAACAGGAATGTAGCGAGGCAGGCCATCCAGTCGAGCACCAACCTCCGCACGGGTGTCGAAATAGACCCGGGCAGTAAATTTCTTCAGACCATTCAAACCAGCCTGTCCCACAACTATGTGTTTCCCAGGCTAATACTTCCCGCCTCCCTCTTACGGATTTTCCGTACCGACTCTCTTCGCAACCAGCGCACCTTACTGAATTTTAACGGGGCCTACACGGACCGCAAAGATTTTTATGAGCTAAAATCGCTCAATGCCTCCATGGGCTACCAGTTTACGTCAAGCAGCAGGCAGCGAAAAAGTCATACCTGGTTTTTCAGCCCAATAAATGTTGAATATGTACAGCTGAACGCAGGGGCGAAACTGTTGCCGCTGCTGGAAAGTGTACCCAACCTTAAGTTTTCTTTTAATACCGGCCTGGTGATTAGTATGATTGGCGGGTATAATTATGTCCAGGTGCGCAGTGATGGCGCCAAGGTCAACGACCTGCGGATAGGACTCGAGGAAAGTGGTGGTCTCAGCGGCCTGGTAAAAAAATTCGACCAGAACTTTAACCTTTACCGTTTTGTAAAACTGGACGCCGATCTGAAACATTATATCAACTATAAAAAGTCAGCGCTCGTCTTCCGGCTGTATGGCGGTATCGGGGTACCCTATGGCAGGAATAAGGACGGCAGCAGCGAGCAGCAGCTTCCTTTTTTCAAAGCTTTTTATGCCGGCGGTCCGTATAGCATGCGCGCATGGCAGGTACGCCAGCTGGGCATCGGGTCTTCCCGCTATTTCGATACCGCATCAAAAGCAAAAGGCGTGGACCGCTTCGGGGATATCCAGCTGGAAGGCAACATAGAATACCGGTTCAACCTGG
Source organism: Chitinophagales bacterium (assembly GCA_038229695.1). Lineage (GTDB taxonomy): Bacteria > Bacteroidota > Bacteroidia > Chitinophagales > Chitinophagaceae > JACMLD01. The sequence goes on from JBBROE010000009.1 coordinate 8,134, forward strand.
GATCGCTGTTCGGTATAAAACTGAAAAGCGCATTCTTTACCGATATCGGTAACATCTGGTACCGCAGCACCTACAACAACCCGTTGTACGCGGGCGCCGAATTCAACATCAATAAATTGTATACCGATATCGCGGTGGGTGCGGGAACCAGCCTGCGGCTCGACTTCGATTATTTCCTGATCCGGTTCGACTGGTCCTACAAAATCAAGGATCCCGTATATTCCTATTACAATTACGGCTGGCTCCACGATATCGAACTTGCGAAAGGGCAGTTCCAACTTGGAATCAATTACCCCTTTTAACCGGCAGCAGCAAAGGCTTCCAACGCCGGGATGTCCATGGCGTTGTCAAGCGTGTACGATCCTATCCTGGTGCGGCAAAGACTGCTGAGGAAACCGCCGAAACCCAGTGCCGCGCCGAAATCATTGGCCAGGCTCCGGATATAGGTACCTGTGGAGCACACCACCCGGAAATAAACCTGCGGCAATTCTATACGGGTAATTTCGAAGGTACTGATCACCAGGCTGCGGGGAGCCAGTTCAATCGTTTCCCCGCGCCGGGCGAGTTCATACACCCGTTTCCCATCTTTCTTAATCGCGGAATGCATCGGGGGCACCTGCATGATTTCGCCCACGAACTGCGATACTGCATTTCGGATAGCTGTCTCCGTTAGTCCGGAAATCTCCTTTTGTTGTTCAGGAACGCTTTCTGCGTCAAAGGTGGGCGTTACCGCCCCCAGGCAGATACTGCCGGTATACTCCTTTTCCTGGGCCATAAAGGTGTTAATGCGCTTGGTGAATTTTCCGGTGCAAACGATAAGCAGGCCGGACGCCAGGGGATCGAGGGTGCCGGCATGGCCAACTTTCCGGATACCCGAGAGCTGCCTCACTTTCCTGATCACGTCGAAAGACGTCCACCGGTATGGTTTATTGATCAGCAATACCTGTCCTTCTTCAAATTTGGCGGGCGTCATCTTTTCTGCATCAGGTTATCAAATTATAGCTATCCAATAATGCGCACCGGCGGGTTGCGTAGTTGCGGTCGGGCGTAGCCGTTAGGTAACCCATTAATAGGCCCTGGCAAACAGTACACGTTCCCGGCTGGGTTTTCCGGAAAAGACACACGTGCCGATCTCCTGCGGATTATCGAGCGGGATACAGCGTATGGTGGCTTTCGTTTTCTGTTTGATGGCCTCCTCCGTGGCCGGCGTACCGTCCCAGTGGGCAGCGACAAACCCCCCTTTCTCATCCAGTACGCGCTCAAATGCTGCCCAGTCATCGACACGGGTGATATGGGAATCGCGGTAAGCACGGGCTTTTTCAAACATGGCCTGCTGGATGTTGTCAAGCAGGCTGATGATGGCGGTGTCGAGGTTATCAAGCGGCAATGTTTCCTTTTGCCTCGTGTCCCGTCGCGCCACTTCCGCCACATTGTTTTCCAGGTCGCGCGCGCCGATGGCTATGCGCACCGGCACACCCTTCAGTTCATATTCGGCAAATTTCCACCCCGGCCGGTTGTTGTCGTTGTCATCATACTTAACCCGCACACCCGCTTTTTTCAGCTGGCTCACCAGGGCATGCACGCGGTTGTCGATGGCCTCTTTCTGGTCAGTCCCCTTGTACACCGGTATAATGACTACCTGTACGGGCGCAATCTTCGGGGGAAGTATAAGTCCCTCGTCATCGCTGTGCGCCATAACCAGGGCGCCGACGAGGCGGGTGCTGACCCCCCAGCTTGTCGCCCAGACGTATTCCAGTTTATTTTCCTTATCAGAAAATTTTACATCGAAGGCTTTGGCAAAATTCTGGCCAAGGAAATGAGAAGTTCCGGCCTGCAGGGCTTTGCCATCCTGCATCAGTGCCTCAATACAATAGGTCTCTACCGCTCCCGCAAACCGTTCACTTTCCGTTTTTACGCCCCTGATGACCGGTAAGGCCATCCAGCGCTCCGAAAATTCGGCATAGATGTCCAGCATCTGCCGGGTCTCCGCGATGGCTTCGGCAGCGGTGGCATGGGCAGTATGGCCTTCCTGCCAGAGAAATTCAGTCGTGCGCAGAAAAAGCCGGGTGCGCATTTCCCAGCGGACGACATTAGCCCACTGGTTGATGAGCAGGGGCAGGTCACGATATGATTTTATCCAGTCCTTGTAGGAATGCCAGATGATCGTTTCCGAAGTCGGCCTTACAATCAGCTCTTCTTCCAACTTGGCATCGGGATCGACGATAACGCCGTTTCCGTCCGGGTCGTTTTTGAGCCGGTAATGGGTTACCACGGCACATTCTTTGGCAAAGCCTTCTACGTGGGCCGCTTCCCTGCTCAGGAAACTCTTGGGGATAAAAAGCGGGAAGTACGCATTGACATGCCCGGTTTCTTTGAACATCCGGTCGAGCTGGTCACGCATATTTTCCCACAGGGCAAAACCATGCGGTTTAATGACCATACAGCCTCGTACGGCCGAGTAATCTGCGAGCCCTCCTTTCAGCACCAGGTCGTTGTACCACTGCGCATAGTCCTTATCCCTGCCGGTGATTTCTTTCGCCATAATAAATGTGCATCTTTAAGAAAATGAATGCCCGATGAATGAATCCTGTTCAACTAACGGGCGTTAATATTTAACATTCTACTCACAACATTTAATCCTGTTTAATCAACTAATGCCTGTTAATTATCGTAATTTCAACCGACGGTTCGCAAAAGTAATTTTAAAACTTCAATCACCTTATATGAACAGCAGATTTTTACTCCTCGCGCTTCTCGTGACTGCATTCAGCAGCTGTTCTGTCTATAAAAGCGGGCAGACACCGGATGATGTCTACTACTCACCCGCGCCGGCTATGCAACAGCGGCGGGCGGCAGACGACAGTTATGTGGATGTGCGCCAGCAGAAAAGCGGGACGAATTACCAGTCGTACGACCAGTTCCAGGACAATTACCGGGACAATCGATTCCTTCGACTTAGCATCGGAAATCCATATTACCTGAATGCCTACAACATGTACGGCGGGTTCGACTGGCGGTACAACAGCTACTATGACGGATTCAATTACGGTTTTAGCAGTCCATGGAATAATTACTTCGCCTGGAATAACTTTTACAATCCCTATTCCCCGTTCAATAATTTTTACAGCGGCGGATTTTACCCGGGAGGACACTACGGAGGCGGATATTACGGAGGCGGAAATTACGGAGGTGGATATTACAGCGGTATGGGCGGTGCTAATACCACAACCTTTACTGCCCCTATCAGCAAACCGCGGGTATTTAATGTGAACAACTATTCCAACGGCAACAGGAATGCCGCCCGAAACTATTCCAATGGCAATTATATCCCGGGGAATGGCCGGTACAACAATACCAACCAGAATAACCGCAACAATACTTATTACAACAACAATACTTACAACAACGGACGGAGCACTTACAGTCCTGGTGCAAACCAGAACAATAACAATAATTCTTACAGCCCCTCGCGCAGCTATTCCCCTCCACCTTCAAGTGGCGGAGGCGGCGGCGCCCGTTCCAGTGGCGGTGGGGGTGGTGGCGGAGCCGTAAGCCGACCTGGCCGGGGAAACTAGTTTCCCGTTTAGACTATTATGATTGCTGCAGGAGAAGAGGATGCTATACGTAAATTGTTTACCTATACTGTCCTCTTTTTTACTGCCCGGACGCATAAAATTTTTCCCAAATGAAGATGAAGTTGACCGTACTGTTGGCCGTAATGTTTACCGGCTATTCCTCCTTTTCCCAGTTGCCTGAGGATGTACTCAAATATTCGTGGTTAGCTCCTAACGGTACCGCACGTGTGCAGGGGATTGGGGGCGCGATAGGTGCGCTCGGTGGAGATATCACGTCTAACTACGTAAACCCGGCCGGCCTGGCATTTTTTAAAACCAGTGACTTTGTCATCACTCCGGGGTTTTCGCTGTCGAAGAACAACAGCAGTTACCGGGGCGACTTAAAAAGCGACCAGAAGAATTTTTTCAACCTGGGTACTACGGGTGTGGTGTTTGGGTTCGCCGATCCGGCCAGCCGGTGGAACGGCAAAGCGTTCAGCGTAGCGGTGTCCACCATCGCCAATTTCAACAGCCGGATCAGTTATAGCGGCAAGAATAATTTCAGTTCGTATGGCGAGCAGTATGCAGCGGAAGCAGCGTCCAGCGGACTTTCCATCAATGACCTGCTCAACAGCAACTCCGTGTCCATCGGTACGCGGCTCGCTGCCTATACTTACCTGATCGATACACTGACCATCCCGGGAAACAGCGGTCCTGACTTAATCAGTCTGGCCTTTTATAACAGCCTGAAAAATAAAGCGGCGTTTCTCGTAAACCAGCAAAACAATATTCAAACCTCGGGTGGCATTACCGAAATAGCCGTAGGTTTCGCAGCCACCCACACCGACCGGTTTTACCTGGGGGGAAGTCTTGGTATTCCCATAATCAATTACACCCGTAACAGTGTATTTACTGAAACGGATGCTACCGGTAACAGCAACAGCAATTTCGACCATTCTACCTTAACGGAACGGTCAACCACCCAGGGAGTTGGCCTTAACCTCAAAGTGGGTGCTATTTACAAACCGGTCGACCAGCTCCGGATTGGCCTCGCCCTTCACTCCCCTACCCTGTATGGACTGAAGGATACTTACTATGCGAGCATGACCACCAACACAGAAAATTATGTGCACCCGAACAACAGCACCATCACAGCCAGCTCTGACCAGACACTGAGCCTCTCCCCGGAGTACAAGTACAACCTTACGAGCCCATGGAGAGCGATCCTGAGCGGCGCCTACGTGATCAATGCCGTTGAAGATGTGAAGCAGCAGCGGGGGTTCATCAGTGCCGATATTGAATACGTGAATTACAAAAGCAACAGTTATAAAACAGCAGATCAGAGCGGTGACAATTCCTACTACCAGGGGGTGAACCAATCCATCAAGGACTACTACAAAAGTGCTTTTAATGTCAGGCTGGGCGGGGAAATTAAATTCAACACCATCATGGCCAGGCTTGGTTTTTCCTACTACGGAGACCCGTATCATGACACCGAACTAAAAGCGAAGAAAATGTTTGTGAGCGGCGGCCTGGGTTACCGCAACAGGGGTTTTTTTGCTGATATTGCCTATGTAGCCAGGATCAACAGCGATGTGAATTTTCCTTATCGCCTGCCGGATAAGGCCAATACCTTTGCTACTATCCAGGAGAGAGGCGGCAACCTGTCCTTTACTTTCGGTTTAAAATTTTAGTCAGCGCCGTTACCGACCGGCAGTTGGCGCATAAAAAGGTCCCTCCAAATGGAAGGACCTTTTTTCACTTATTTCAGCACCCGAGCCTGTCTTGGTTTTAAAAGGATGGCGGATCATGGTTTCCCACGCGGAAGACGCTTACAATATATTTACAGAAAAAAAATAATGGTAAAAAGTACTGCTTACTTCATGAAGGTAGTTAAATACGCTAAAACAAGTTCATAATCAAACGGGGAAAACCATGTAAAGCTGGCATCTTTTCTGAACCAGGTAAGTTGCCGCTTCGCATAGTTACGCGTATGCTGACTAATTAGCGCTGCTGCATCACCGGTACTACCGTTATTTCCGAAACAGTCGAATAATTCAGTATAGCCGACGGTTTGCAGTGCAGGCAGGTTCCTGAAGGGCAGCAGCCCGCGGGCTTCAGCTACCAGTCCATCCTGCATCATCCTGTCGGTACGTTCATTGATTTGACGGTATAACGCCGGAACAGGCAGGCTCAGCGCAATTTTGACAATGCGGAAGTGGCGCTGAACAGGGCTGGCAGACTGGAAGCTCCGGATCGATTTCCCGGTGGCCATCACCACTTCCAAAGCGCGCATCAGCCGATGCGGGTTTTGTACTTCACCCGCCTCCAGCCATCCCGGGTCAAGTGCCTCTACCTGTTGCTGTAACCAGCGCAGTCCGCCGGTGGCATACCCTGCACTGATCTGATCACGCCAATGGGGAGCCACTGCAGGAATCGGATCCATTCCTTCGCAAAAAGCGCGGATGTACAGACCGGTGCCACCAGCCATTATGGCCACGTCCGATTCGCGGAAAATTTCCGTGACGGCCTGCAGCGCATACGCTTCAAACAGGCCGGCACTCACCGGTTCAGTAATGCTGTGTGTGTTGATAAAATAATGTCTTACGGCCGCCAGTTGTTCGGGAGACGGCTTCGCCACGCCGATAGTTAACTCCCTGAAGCACTGCCGGGAGTCCGCAGAAATGATCGACGTTGAATATTTACTGGCCAGGCTGACTGCCAGGGATGTTTTGCCGACACCGGTTGGTCCGGCAATAATGATACAGGTTTTTTGCGCCATGCCGCGAATCTTATGGTGCAGTCCGGAGGAAGCGTCTTTCGCCGGCGATACCGGGATAAATTGTTACCCTGCCTTTTTGCAACGAACAGGAAAACAGAAAACGTTTATAGTTCTTCGGTACTTTCTTCACTCGTCTCTTCACCGGCGGTTTCTTCGCTGCTTTCACCGTCCTCCCCTTCTTCTCCGTACCCTTCGGCACCGGTAACCAAATCGTATTTTTCTTCCATCTCCGCGAGTTTGTCGTTGACCAGCCCCTTGGTACCATATTGTGACGGCGCAATGCCTTCCGTTCTTACAACAGCCGGATAGGTGAGCCTGGGGTTTTCCTCTTTGGCAACATTGATCAGTTCGAGCCAGAAGATCCAGTTTTTGGCGAAATCATATTCATACACAAATTTCTGGTTCGGATCCATAATTTCTGTACCCACCGCGGTATTTTCCATCAGCAGTGGTTCTACCCGGTACTTTTTTTCATATCGCGCCAGCGAAATTTCTTTACCGCGCTGCCAGTGGTCATTGCTGCGGTAGAAAGTAGCCTGGTGTTTACTGTCAAATTCATATGCCTTCAAAATAGCCTGGTGCAGCTGCAGAAAATTCTGGGTATGGCGAATGGCCACGTCCCGGTAAACGCTGTCGTCCTGTTCAAAATAAACCCTGAATTTCAGAATAGCCATAGGGGTCTCAACTTTAGCGTGCAAGTTATTTAATTTCCTGTATACTGCACGGATGATGCCATTAATGCCCGGCCGGGGATAATTTGGGGGATGCCTCTTATCAGGATTTGAGGGGTTCAAGATGCAGCTCCCCGGCTTTTGCGAGCATGAGGGCATACGCTGCATCATAGTTATTTTCGATGATGCCGTCCAGTATCGCTTCCCGTATGGCATTTTTTATTTCCCCCACCTCCCGGCAGGGTTTGAGTCCAAATATTTCCATGATAAGTTCCCCGCTGACCGGTGGTTGCCAGTTGCGGATCCGGTCTTTGTCTTCCACCTCCGCCATGCGTTGCCGCACCAGGTTAAAATTGTCGAGATAGCGCTGTACTTTCTGTTTGTTTTTTGAGGTAATATCGGCTTCACAGAGTGTCATCAGTGCCTCTGCATCTTCACCGGCATCGAAAAGCAAGCGGCGTATAGCCGAATCCGTGATGGTTTCTTTGGTGAGGCTGATCGGCCGGAGATGAAGTTCTACCAGTTTGCGGACAAAACGCATTTTCTCATGCAGTGGCAATTTCAGCCGGGCAAAAATCTTAGGGACCATCCGGCCGCCGACTACTTCGTGGCCGTGGAAAGTCCAGCCATGACCCGGCTCAAATTTTTTGGTCGCTGGTTTCCCGATATCGTGCAGCAACGCTGCCCAGCGCAGCCAGATATCAGCGCTTTTAGGCGCGATATTATCGACGACCTGCAGGGTGTGATAGAAATTATTTTTGTGTCCTTTGCCGTCCACATATTCTGCCCCTTCAAGATCGACGAGCTGGGGGAAGATGAGGGAGAGCAAGCCACAATCGTACAGCAGGCTAAAACCAACTGAAGGCTTTTCGGAGGCCAGGATTTTTGTCATTTCCGTGGTAATGCGTTCCGGTGAAATGATGTTGATCCGTTGGATATTTGCTTTGATTCCCTGCCAGGTTTGATCAGCAATGCGGAATTGCAGCTGGGTGGCAAAGCGGATGGCACGCAGCATCCGCAGCGGATCGTCGCTGAAGGTTTTGTCAGGGTCCAGCGGCGTACGGATGATTCGCTGATCCAGGTCGGCCAGCCCGTTAAAGGGATCGAGAAGTTGCCCGAATCCCCCCGGGGTCAGTTCTACCGCCATTGCGTTAATGGTAAAATCACGGCGCAGCTGGTCATCTTCCAGCGTGCCGGGCTCCACGATGGGGTTGCGGCTTTCCTGCCGGTAGCTTTCTTTTCTTGCACCCACAAACTCAAGTTCAAAGCTGCCGATTTTCAACTGGGCCGTACCGAAATTTTTGAAATAGGCCACGGTTGGGGCCGGGTTGAAACGGACTGCTGTCCGCTGGGCAAGTTCTATTCCGTTGCCAAGGCATACGATATCGGCGTCAGCCGTAGGCCTTTGTAAGATAATATCACGGACATATCCGCCGATGAGGTAGCAGGGCATATTCAATTCAGCTGCGGCGGCCGCCACCATATCGAAAATCCGTTTTTGTCTTTCGGGGCAACTGATGTCCATAACCGCAAAAATAAGCATTAGCGGAAAGACATCGCGTCAGCCCGCTGGCGGGGTTATTACCGGCAGGGAATTCAGCAACTGCCCGGTGGTTATGGATCTGGCGCAATTGAAGTGGCCCAGGGGACAGGCGGTACGGCCATGCAGCCCGCAGGGCCGGCAGCTGAGTTGGAGTGGGGTTTGCACGATGAAGCGCTGATCGCTCAGCGGGCCGAATCCGAAAGCCGGGACGGTAGAACAATACACCGCGGTGACAGGGGCATTCATCGCGGAAGCCAGGTGCATCGGGGAGGAATCGTTTACATAATTCATGACGGCATCCTTCATCAAGGCAGCCGATTGGAGCAGGGACAACTCCCCGGCAAGGTTCGCCACTGCCCGGCCGGGTTCGGCGTCGCAGATGGTATCCATAAATGGTTTGTCCGCCGGGCCTCCTATCAGGTAAACCCGCAGGGTATCCGGCACGGAGCGGAGCAAATCGACCCACTGGTCCGCGGGCAATTGCTTGGTGAACCACACTGAAGAGGGAGCAAGACAGATGTAGGGGTGAGATTTGTACCGGGCAGTTGCTTTAAAATCAGCAGGCGCCGGATATAAGCGGGGCAGGAAAACCTGTTCATCGGTGAAGTGGCTGATGAGTGCATTGTTGCGCGCTGTTTCGTGTAAACCATCCTCCGCCTGGCCGACCTGGTGCAGTACGCTCCGGCTGAATAAAAAACTAAGTGGATTTTTATCGAAGCCGATGGTTTCGCCTCCGGCTGAAAACGCAGTGAGTAAACCGGTGGCGGCAAAACGCTGCAGGTTGATTACTTTATCGTAACGGTTGCGGCGGATTTGCCGGAGTATTCGCAGGAGGTTCCGCCGTTTATGGGTTTGTTTATCCCATACAAGCAGCTGGTGCAGGTAGGGATGACCGGTGAACAGGGATTCGTTTCCTTTGCGGACGAGGAAATCGATGGAAGCCTCGGGAAAAAAGGCGTGCAGCTTTTCAAGAACGCCGGTTGCCAGCACCGCGTCGCCAATGAAAGCCGTTTGTATGATCAGGAACTTAGGCAACTGACAATGATTTTCCTGCGAAGATACAGGCCTGCGGCCGGTCAGGATCGCAGCACCTTGATATTCCCATGGTGCCACCGTATAACAGCTGATGGCGCTGCGGGCATGGTTTCCTGCTGCCGGTGACGGACGACATAGTCGGCCAGCGCTTTGAGCCCGTCGTCGATAGCGCTGAAATTTGCTGGAGTGGGATGGCCGCTGAAATTGGCCGAGGTAGACACGATGGGTTTACGAAACCGTTTGATGAGGTAGCGGCAAAACGGATCTTTTACGATCCGGATGCCGGCACTTCCATCGGGCGCGAGCAGGTTTTCTGCAAACCCGATAATGCCGTCAAACACAACTGTCGTCGGTTTCTGAACGGTCCTGAGGTAATCAAAAAGCTCCAGGTCGGGTGCCGCCACATGATGGAGCAGATCCCGTTCTTCAGCCAGCAGGGTGATCATGCTTTTGCTGGAGGGTCGTTGCTTGATGTGATAAATTTTTTCTATGGCGCCGGCATTGGTGGCATCACAGCCCAGCCCCCAGACCGTATCGGTGGGATATAAGATGACACCCCCCTGCCTCATTACCCGAAGACATTCCGCAACATCTGCTTCATACGGTTCCATGGTAAATATTTACATCCGCAAAAGTAGTGGAGAAAAGCAAAAATCCGGGGCTGCCGCGCATGCACGAAATTTATCCGCCAGGCCTTTTTATCGGTTGGAGGGTAAAATAGTTACGGCAAAACATGTTCACCAACTACAATTTCAGCGTTATGCCGGCGCTGATATAAAAAGTGTTGCTGATGGTTTCGGTGTTGGTCCTTGTGGTGCCAGCCAACCCGTTGGTCGGCTTAATCGTTGTGACAATCACTGCCGGGTTAACCGGGATCACATAGCCCGGTGTCAGTACGAAGGAAAATTTATGACAGGTGTACACGAAAGCCAGCGTAGTTTCATAATCGAGCAGTTTGAATTTTTTCGCATCCTGCACGTCAGCCGTTACATCATAGGTAACACCGGCATTTTTCTTTCGGCCGCCGACTTTCCTTTTATTGTAATAGGACGTATAAAAATTCTGGGTGCTGCCGTTGGCGACCATCCCGGGCGTGATTTGAAGTTTGCCGGCTGCGGCAGTAAAGCTGTGTTCCAGGCCCAGCGTAAGGAAATAATCAGGGTTGGTGCCGAAATTTATTCCCGCCTCCAGGGTGGGTTTGATGAAATTGAGGTCGTAGCCGGTCAGTACAGTAAGGGTACCGGTCACTTCCGACTTTACGTTGGTGCTGTTTTTATTGTAGAAGAGCTTTGAGGCAGATACCGACCCGTCAAAGTTTCCTTTGCTGAAATCGTAGCCCGCTTCAAGGCTGAATAAATCGATGCGGCTGCTGCCCGACTGCGCGAGGTAGGAGATGCCTGCGTCGGCGAAGAACCCGGATTTGGCGTAATATCCTACGGTGGTATTAATATAGGGGGTGGCCAGCGAGTCTTTGCGCCCGTTATAGGTAGCGTTGGAGATATAGCCGAGTGAGGCGGCAAAGTAGGCATGGTCTGCTGCTTTTGCAGAGGGAAGTACGTCGGCATGCGCGGTGTCGCCCTGGGCGAGCAGGAAGCTGCATGGGAGTACTGCTAAAAGCGCGGTCAATAATTTTTTCATAGTCAGGGATCTGGGTGCTAAAATCATATTAAAACGGCCGCTAAACAAGCTGATGCCTGTTAAGGGGTGGTTATTGACCCGCTGAGCGCGCGGAGGTTTAAGCCGGTTTGATGTAGGCCGTTAAAAAAAATTAAATTGGCGGAGGGCGACCGTGACCAACGGGTTGACAGCCCTGTAGCAGGCGGCTGATTTAGCCCGTTTTAAACTTCCTTCATTACCTTATCTTCGTTGTAAATTACTACTGTATGAACCTTCATGAATACCAGGCCAAGGAACTGCTTAAAAAATACAACGTACCTGTGCAGGAAGGTATACCGGTAGATAATGCCGGTGCTGCGGAAGAGGCATATAAACAGTTAAAAGTGACTTATGGAAACAGCTTTGCTGTGGTGAAGGCGCAGATCCATGCCGGTGGCCGGGGAAAAGGTAAAATTGTGGGCACGGAGCAGCGGGGCGTGGCTGTTGGCAAAAGTGCCGAGGATGTAAAACAGATCGCTTCCACCCTGTTGGGCGGAACGCTCGTAACCATCCAGACCGGGGATGCCGGTAAGGTGGTGAACAAGGTGCTGATTGCCCAGGATGTGTATTATCCCGGTGCAAACCCGGTAAAAGAGTTTTATCTATCCGTTTTGCTGGACAGGGCCCGCGGCCAAAATGTAATCATGTACAGTACGGAAGGCGGTGTGAATATAGAAGATGTGGCGCATGACACCCCTGAACGAATCTTCAAGGAGTGGGTGCAGCCAGGTTTCACCCTGCAGCCTTTCCAGGCACGCAAAATCGCCTTTAACCTGGGCCTTTCGGGCGAGGCGCTAAAGAACTGTGTGAAGTTTGTGACCAACCTGTACAATGCCTACGTGGGGCTCGATTGCTCCATGCTGGAGATCAACCCGCTTTTTAAAACCAGTGATGAAAAGATCATTGCGGTGGACTGCAAAATGAACCTGGATGATAACGCGATGATGCGGCATCCCGAGCTCGAAGCCCTGCGGGATATCAGTGAGGAGGACCCTACCGAGGTGGAAGCCGGCAAATACAATTTGAATTTTGTAAAGCTGGATGGCAATGTGGGGTGCATGGTGAATGGGGCCGGACTGGCAATGGCCACAATGGACATGATAAAATTAAGCGGTGGAGAACCCGCTAACTTTCTTGATGTGGGCGGCACGGCGAATGCGCAAACGGTGGAAGCCGGATTCCGGATTATATTAAAGGACCCTAAAGTAAAAGCTATCCTCATTAATATCTTTGGCGGAATTGTGCGTTGCGACCGGGTGGCGCAGGGCGTGATCGATGCCTATAAAAGTATGGGTAATATCCATGTGCCGATTATTGTGCGGCTACAGGGAACCAATGCCACGGAGGCTAAAAAACTGATTGATGAAAGCGGGTTCAAGGTGAAGTCTGCCATTGTGCTCAGCGAAGCGGCCGACCTGGTGAACAAGGCTGTGGCCTGACGAAGGATGATATTTTGTTGGGTAAAGCCTGTCGACCGACAGGCTTTTTGCTTTACTTTACGTTTGTAACCTCCCGGGCGGTCATAACCCCTGTCCGCCTGCGAACGGGTATTAATTACAAGCCATGAAAACACTGTTCTTCCTGCTGGCGCTTTGGGTTGGGACGGGTTGCCGGCAGCGGGAGACCAACGGCAGGGTATCGCCGCAATCGTCGCCAGTATCGTCGGGGACACCGCCGGCATACACACCCGGCCTCGGGGAATTTATGGAATCTGTGCAGGTTCATCACAACAAGTTATGGTTTGCAGGCATCAACAGCAACTGGCCGCTGGCCGGTTTTGAACGGGATGAAATCAGGGAAGTACTGGACAATATCAACACCTATTGCAGAGAGCGGCCTGAAATAAAAAAACTGCCCCTGTTGCTTCCGGCGCTGGACAGTATGGATGCTGCACTTGGTGCCGGCAGTAAGCCGCAGTTTATTAAAAGTTTCCAGCTGCTGACCGCTTCCTGTAACGCCTGCCACCGTGCTACAGGTCATGCTTTTAATGTCATCATTATTCCCCTTCGGCCACCGTTCAGCAACCAGGAATTTAAGCCGGAGGCCAAACCATAACCCGCAGAGGTTACCGCGCAAAGTGGTAACGGGTTAAAAGGAGAACATGTGTTTCATGTCATCTCAGGATCGCGTTTCGAGCGCATCAGTATACCCGGTTTAGGTAATTTTTCAGCAATTGAGCGAAAACGTCCAGATTTTTTTTTGCAGAATGAAAAATTATTTTACATTTATTAACACAAATTATTAATCCGATTTCCTGCGTTATTCCCATCCGTCTGCTCCTTCACAGTACGTTATTTGACCCGATAGAATAAAGAACCAACAGCAACAGCTCTATTACCGGCAAGCTTTCTTCCCGACAGTTTTTGTATGAGACCCTGCGTGTTTCGCGGGCGGGTCGTCCAGTTTAAGGTATCTGATAAGCGCACTCCAACATCCTTCTTCGTCAATGTATCGCCGGGTTGATTCATCCAGGCGGGTTGACCAGTTATGACTTATTCATTGCTGTGAACACGTGTATTACGTATTCGCGGTAGTGCAATCTTCAGCATTACCGGAATAACATGCCTATAACCTACAACCTACTATCCATGAGACAGTTTTTTTCATTTTTTCGGTGCAGCATTAAGTCAGGGTTTTGCCTACCCGTTATGCTTGCACTGCCAATACTTTTACCTGCCAGTCTACCGGCCAGCAATGGGATAGCAGGGGACTGGCAGCAGGATAAAATCGTGAATGGCGTGGAATTTTATCATTCCATTCAAAGCTGCAGCGGCAAAACCGTGGTGCTGTTAAAAATCATCAACAAAAATAAATACCGGGTGAGTGCGTCCTGGAAAGAACTCTTCGTAACCAAGCAGGTTAGCGTCAAAAAAGAGGGCGTCTCCGGCCGGAAAGAACTTGCTCTTGCGCCCGGCGAGACGATGGCCGGCAGCTGCGAAGACAGCAGCAACCGCAAACTCCGGGTTTTGCCGGAAGATGTGAGCCCCGCCTATGCAGCCACCGTGCAACAATTTGAATACAGCAACCTCCAGGTAACTACTGTTCTATAACCTTAACCTACAAACACTTATTTATGAAAAATTTTATTACCCTTAAAACCGGCTTCTACCGTTTATGTTTTCTGCTTTTGTTCGGACTACTGGGCTTCCAGCAGGCTGCTTTCTCCCAGGCACAGGACAGCAAAGGCACTGATTTCTGGCTCATGTTCAACAAAAATTATTCTACGCCAACCCTCACCTTATTTATCACCTCCGATGTCAACACATCCGGAACCGTCACTATTCCGGGAATGGCATTTTCCGCATCGTTTACTGTAACCGCCAATACGGTTACGTCTGTTGCGATACCGGAAGCCGCGTCCGAACATACGAGCGGCGTGGTTGACGGCAAGGGCATTCATGTTACGTCCGGCGAAGAAGTAACCGTATATGGGCTCAACTATGCTCCATTTACCACGGACGCTTATCTGGGCCTGCCCACAGATGTACTGGGGACCAGTTATATTATTATGAGTTATTCCGGGCAGACCGCCAGTGAATTTGGTATAACGGGAACGGTTAACGGTACAACCGTCACGATTACCCAGAACATTACCGGGGGAGGCCATACGGCCGGGGTTCCGTACAACGTTACACTCGACCAGGGGCAAACGCTGGAAGTGGGCGGCAATACTGATTACACGGGCACCCTGGTCACTTCAGATAAACCTATTGGGGTAATGGGAGCCAACGGGTGCGCTAATATCCCTCCGGGTTATTCTTATTGCGATCACATCTGCGAGATGCTTCCGCCCACGACTACCTGGGGAAAAAAATTCGGACTGGTGCCCTTGAAATCCAGGTCCAATGGAGATACCTGGCGGTTCATGGCCTCGGAAAACGGCACCGTTGTCTCTATTAACGGCGTGGCAGAACCCGCTGTAAATAAAGGCCAGTATGTAGAAAAGGTAATTACGGTTCAATCTGTCGTGGAATCCAACAAGCCTATCCTGGCTGCCCAGTTCTCCAATGGATCCACTTTTTCGGGAGAGCCCGGCGATCCCTTCATGATGCTGATCCCGCCTCTGGAACAATTCCTACCCAAATACACCGTAACCACGGTTTCCGGTTATGTGGCACATTATATTAATCTCATTGCACCGAATGCCATCGTTGGTTCACTGTCGATGGATGGCGTGGTGGTACCAGCCGGCAGCTTTACCCCTATTGGCTCAACCGGATTTTCCGGCGCCCAGCTCACTGTTGACCCCGGTACCCACAACCTCCAGGGTACCCTGCCATTCGGGGTGTTCATTTACGGATTTAACCAGGACGATTCCTACGGCTATCCCGGCGGCCAATCGTTCTCCGCGATTGCTACGGTTACTTCGGTGGTCCTGTCGCCAAAAACCGGCACCGCCGCTATTGGTACCGTTAAATGTTTTGATGCCCTGGTAAAAGACCAGTTCAGTAACCCCGTACCAGGCGTGCGGGTAGACTTCGGAATCACCGGTACCAACCCAGGCAGCAGCGGTTTTGCATTCACTAACGCAAGCGGCGTCGCTACCTTCTGTTATTCCGGCCCCACAGCCGGGGTGGATAATATTGTGGCTTCCGTGGGTACCATCACCGATAACGGCACATTTACCTGGACCCCGGGTGGATCGGCCAATGATTTTTATTCAAAAGCTGCAGGCGACCTGCACAATACCGCTACCTGGGGTATGAATCCTGATGGCAGCGGCACCAGCCCCGCCGATTTTGCAGCAGGCAAAACATTCCACCTTGTCAACAGGGTTCCTACCTATACCATGACTGGCGACTGGACCGTCAACGGAAAACTGGACATTCCGTCCGGCAGTGTATTATCGATTAACGGTTATTCACTCGGGATTGCGGACCTGTTGAGCACCGGCAAATTTGCCGGATCAACCACCTCCAATCTTACGGTAGCAGGAACTGCAGGCGGCGATGCCAACATCAGTTTTACCGCAGCAGGCGATATGCTGAATAGTTTTACGCTTAACAGAACAGGCACTTCATCTTCTGCTACGCTGGGCGCCGCACTGGATGTCTTCGGTGTACTCACCCTGCAAAACGGGATGCTCAACACCGGAAACTTCCTTACCCTGAAAAGTAATGCAGCAGGCACGGCACGTGTAGCACCCGTTACCGGATCTGTTTCCGGGAATGTTACTGCGGAACGGTATATACCAGCCCGGAGGGCCTGGAGGATAGTAAGTGCACCCGTTGGCGGTTCACAAACCGTAAACGCGGCATGGCAGGAAGGCGCAACCACTTCCTCAGTCACGCCTAATCCCCACCCGGGCTTTGGTACGCATATCACCGAAGGCGATGCAGCGGCGGGCCTGGATCATAATCCACTTACCGCAATGTCTTCGCTTAAAAAATACCTCAGCAGCGCAGACAACTGGAAAGCCGTTCCCAATACCTACACAGCGCTGGCCGGTACCGATGCATACATGCTTTTTGTACGGGGCGACCGGGGAGTAGCCCTGGGCTATAATTCCGTTCCGGCGACCAATACCACCCTGCGTGCAACCGGAACGCTTAAAACAGGCGACCAGACCTTTGCGGTTGCGGCGAGCGGTTTCACCGGTATCCCTAATCCATTTGCATCACCCATCAATTTCACGACGCTTTCCCGGACCAACGTTCAGAATAACTTCTACCTGTGGGATCCGAAAATGGGCGGCGCCAGCGGCGTGGGAGGATATGTTTTACTGAGCTATAACGGTTCAGGGTATGATGTAACCCCGGCACCGGTAAGCCCCGAGAGTGAGCTGATTCAGTCTGGCCAGGGCTTCCTGGTACAGTCGACCGGCACAGCGGGCACACTGGTCATCAAAGAATCCGACAAATCTGCAACAGCCGCCACCAATGTCTTCAGAGCCACAGCCGACGCCGCAGCTGCAGCCAGCCGGAATAACGCTGCCAGCCTGTTCAACACCGATCAGAAGACTATCGGCCTGAGAACAGCCCTCCAGGTGAGAAATGATGACGGAACAACAGCCGTAGCTGATGAAGTACTGAGTGCCTATGGTGCATCCTATTCCAACAGGGTCGATGACCTCGACGCCCTTAAACCGGCGAACTTCAATGAAAACATTGGAATTGTAAGAGACGGAAAAACACTGATGATCGAGAGAAGACAGGGTTATGCCGGAAACGATACCATCAGCCTGAAAATCTGGAATACCACACCGGGCAATTACGAGCTCAGGTTCAGCCCGTCGAATCTTTCCGGATCCACTTTCGAAAGCGCCTTCGTGGAAGATCGTTACCTGCATGCTACGGTTGCCGTAAGCCTCAGCAGCGTGACCACAATACCGTTCACCATCGGCAGCGATGAACAGTCGGCTATGGCTAACCGCTTTGTCGTAGTGATGGTGTCCTCCGGTAAAGGATTACTGCCTGTTGTTGGTGCCAATAACGGCATCCGTGTGTCTCCCAACCCGGTAACCGGGAACGTGGTTAACGTTCAGTTCACTGATCAGCCAAAAGGCACCTACCACATCTCAATGGTGAATGCCCTCGGTCAGATCATCTTCAACAACGAAGTGAAGCATCCCGGCGGAACAGCCACACAAACTATCCAGTTGGGAAATGGTTTCGCAAAAGGCGTGTACAGGATGAGGGTGGTCAACAGTTCATCAAACATCAATCTTACACTGCCATTGGTAATGGCGGGAAAATAAATCTGTCAGCTAACCAGTTTTTTTAAACCAAAATTTAGATTATGAAAATGAAAACTGCTTTAAAGGCGTCCATCATGGGGATTGCCTTCTTTTGTCTCGCTTCCGTACTCCGGGCAGCTCCTCCGGGTGATCCTGGTGACGACCCGGATCCCGGGCAGTCGGTTCCGTTTGATTTTGGTATCAGCGTTATGGTTGCGGCTGGCATAGGCTATGCGGCTAAAAAGAAACATGACGCCAGGAAGAAAGAAGAGGAAGCCACGCTGGAAAATAAATAGTTACTAACCAGCCACCTATATTTCTATAGCACTTAAGTTAAAACCTGTTTTTAACTTAAGTGCTTTTACCATTCTTATTAACCCTGAAAACATGGCTTACAAATGATACGGTCACTGATTACTCAAACGAAAGAAAAACTGGGGGTCTACATAGACGTAGATTACCTCGGCAAATTCCTGGTGCTTGCGATAGGTCTCTACGGCATCAATTACCTCTGCTGCGGCCTGGTTGATCCGCAGGGTCTTTTGTACAGCTCCCTGCTGGACAACCACCTGAATTATGTCGCCGCGATTCGAAAATCAATTTTATATGCCTCCAACGGCTTCAATCATTTTGCGGGGATCAATTCTCATGTGGCGCTCCCGTTTGAGGTCAGGTCAGAAAAAGGCTGGTATGTTTTTATGTGGTATCCCTGCATTGGTTTGGGCCTCATGAGTTTCTGGTCTGCGTTCGTAATCGCTCACCGGCAACGTACTGCCGGGAAAATAGCCTGGACACTCGCAGGAATCGTTGCCCTGTGGGTTATCAATGTCGGCCGCTTATCTATGCTGATGATTGCCCACGAAAGACACTGGAAACTGAATTCAGTGATCGATCATCATACCCAATACAACCTGCTTTCCTATGCGCTGCTGCTGGGAATGATCATGCTGTATCTCCGCGTAAATAGAAAAGAAATTCAACAGCCCTTTACCCGATTGCCGGAAGCGACCGCCGGAAATTTACTGCTCTGAACAAAGTAATTACCCCGGCTCATGTTGAAGCACCGTGATCTTCGGACCCGTGGCGCCGGCGCCGGAAGAAATCCCCGAAAAAATAAAACTGTAAATTCCCCTGGACAGCAGGGGAAAACCGTTAATGGAAGCCATTACCAGCCCGGTCCCGGTTTTTTTTATTTTCAGCGTGTAGGCCTCCCCGTGGTATTTAATGGAGTTGAAAGCCTGTGCAGCCGTAGCGGACGGTACGGGTCCAATAAAGCCAGCTGCACTATCCAGCCTCAGGCTGTCTGTTGTGCCGTTTACCAGCCATACATCAGCCCTGGCATTGCTGTCCGGGGATAAATCAATCAGCCTGTATTTAATTGTCGCAGTGTCGGGCAGGGAAAGATCATCAGTAAGTTGCAATATTTGCGGTCGCCCCGCCGGCATTGCGGTGTCGTACAATATAAAAGTAGTTCCCCCGGACGCCTTGCTATAAATATTTTTCCGGAGCAGTGTGTCCGTACCGGCCACCACGGTGAGCAGGTTGGTACCTGCCGGTGCGTTAAGGTAAGGGGCTGAAGGGGTACCCGACGACTGGCCCTGTGCCAGCGCGGAGGACAGCAATGCATTGTCGTTCCAGGTCGCCGACAGGGTCGCCACCGAGGAGGTTGCATTATAAAAAATGACACGGGTGTTAATCGTCCCGGTCTTGCTGCAGCCGGTCATCAGCAAAAGGGAAAGTCCACATTCCAGTAACTTACGCATCGTAGAGTCTTTTTGCCCCGGCCGCCGGGTAGGGTCATTCACCGTGATTTGCCGGCATCCTCCCCAAAAATAAAGGAATCAGGGCTAAGGTGACCGCCCCGGCCCCTTATTCTGTCTTTCGCACCCCCCTCCTGTGTTATTCGTCGCAGCCCGCCGGTTAACAAACCACCTGCAATCGTTAAGCTAGAAAAAATCCGGGTCGTTACCGGAAATTACGGGTAAGTTTACGCCGCGAAAATCGACCCTTCGGCCTCAATTTGATAAATTTCAGGCAGATTGTTTTCATTTTACACAACCCCCGGTACTACAATAACGTAAATATGTTGGGCGAGGGGCGAGCTGACCCCGGTCACCCAACAGGGTTAAGGTTCGTTGCGTATACCGTGCGGGTTTTGATCGGAAGTTGATCCGAATCGATAACCGCGTTGTGAAAGTGCCACCCCAACCCATTTTTTGCCAGAACTGCCTTTCTTGAAAACCGATAAGATTTACAACAAGTATCTATGAAATTAGTAAGGACTGCTTTCTTCGTTTTGTTTACCGGCCTGGTGGCCTCCGCTGCTTTCGGTCAGAAATACAATAAAATTATTCCCGAAAAATGCGGGACGATGCAGAACCTGGAACTGCAATACCGGGGCAACCCGGCTTTCAAGGCGAAATTTGAGGCGGAGAGAAGACGTTTTAACGACGCGATGAAACAGGGCGCCCACCGGGTGGCGGGCGATGGAAACCGCACCTATGTAAATATTCCGGTGGTTTTTCATGTCGTGCTTACGAACCAGTTGCAGGTTACGGATGCCCAGTTGCAGGCACAGCTCGACACCATCAATAAGGATTATGCAGGTTTAAACGGGGATTCGGTTGTCATCCCTTCCTATTTCAAACCACTCTTCGGCAAATCTCAAATCCAGTTTTGCCTGGCGCGCCAAACGCCGTCCGGCGATCCCACTTCCGGCATCGAACGGATAACAACCGCTAAAACGTCTTTTCTCAATACCGATAACGGGGTTAAACATGCGTCCAGCGGTGGAGCGGATGCTTGGGATCCCTCCAGCTACCTGAACGTTTGGGTATGCCCGCTTTCAAATGGCTTACTGGGCTATGCAACATTTCCCCAGCAGGATGTGGATACGGATCAGGGCGTGGTAATTGAATACCGGTCGATCCCGGGCAGTACAGCCTACCCCCAGTACAGCGGAGGAAAAACGCTGACCCATGAGATCGGTCATTATTTCAACCTTTACCATATCTGGGGTGATGATAACGGCGCCTGTACGGGAACGGATTACGTTGAGGACACGCCGAACCAGGGAAATTCGAGCAATGCCTGCGGTTCCGGCATAGTTACAGACGCCTGTACCCCTGCCGGCAATGGTATCATGTACCAGAATTATATGGATTACACCTACGACCAGTGCCTTGTCTTGTTTACTGTACAGCAGGTTTCCCGCATGGAAAGTGCCCTCTTTACCTACCGATCCTCGCTGCTGAACTCTATCGGGTGCCAGGCACCAGTAGTGTATAACCTCGATGCACAGTTGCGGTCGGTCAATCAGCCTTCGCAACGCATCTGCAACAACGTTTTTTCACCGGATATTATATTGGCTAACCGTGGTTCGCAAACACTCACGAGCGTAACAATCACGACCCTTGTTGACAACGTCGTAAAGAATACCTACACCTGGACAGGCAGCCTCGCCATGGCAGCTTCTGTTGACGTGGTGTTGCCGCCCGTTACCACAACAGCTGGCACCCATGTGCTGACCATAACCCTTTCCAAACCCAACAGTGGTACAGACCAGAACACGGGCAACGACGCACTCAGTAGAACCTTCCAGTATAATGACCCCGTGACCGCGGTACAGGAAAGCTTTGAAGGAAGCCTGTTTCCTCCAACAGGCTGGGATATCGTGAATCCTGACCGGTCGATCACCTGGCAGCGGGTGACGGGTATTGCTAAAACCGGCAATGCCAGTGTCATGATTGATAATGCAGACTACAGTACTATCGGACAGCAGGATTACCTGCGCCTTCCTGATGTAAGCCTCGCCGGCGTCGATTCTGCCTTCTTTTCGTTCCAGGTGGCTGCCGCCACCTACACGCCGGTTGCTACCGCCGGTAACACCTGGGATACCCTGGAGGTGCTGATTAGTAAAGACTGCGGCCAGACCTACACCAGTTTATATAAAAAATGGGGGGCCACCCTGGTTACGCATACCGCCGCAGATTCAGCCGCCTTTGTGCCTTCGGCATCGGAATGGCGGAAGGATAGCATTAACATCAGTAATTATATTGGTGCAGGCAAAGTGCTGCTGGCTTTCCGGAATACCACGGGTTTTGAAAATAACATATACATAGACGACGTAAACCTGCGGACGGTGACCATTAATCCCAACCTGAAAAGCAGGGGATTTTTGGTGACGCCAAGTCCGACCAATGGGCCTGTGGTTATACAGTTCTACCCACAGCCCACCAATATAAAAAGTCTGCAGATTTTTAACCTTGCCGGGCAGAAAGTTGCCGAGGCCATACCGCAGGGACAATCCAATTATTACCAGCTGAACATTAGCCGGAATGCCCCCGGTATTTATGTGGTGAGGGTGGTTATGGGCAACGAGGTGATCACGAAGAAGATTGTGAAATTCTGACCGGGTTAATTCAGCGCTTCGGCAGATGATGTAATAAAAGTGGGCGGAATCAATATCTACAGACTCTTTTTATTTACGACTTACTTTGTTCAATCCATTTTTCCAGGGCCTGAACCAGCTTGCGGTCGTTGCTGAGGCGGGGTAATTTATTCTGCCCGCCCAGCTTGCCAATGCTTTTCATGTATTCGATAAACCCATTTTTCTGCACCGGCGTGATGTGGAGCCGCTGCAGTATGTTACCGGACACGAGGTCGTCGTAATAGATGTTTTTCTGCCGGAGGTTCCTATCCACTTTTTCCGCGAAGGCAGGAAGGCTTTCCGGAGCTTTTTCAAATTCCACAAACCACTCGTGAAAACTTTTGCCACTCCCCTGCTGGATCATCGGTGCCACGGTAAATTCAGTAATACGCACCCCTTCCTCCTGAGCGGCTTTCATGAGACTGAATTCAACCTCTTCGCCGATGACGTGTTCTCCGAAGGCGGATATAAAGTGCTTGATACGGCCGGTTACTATGATCCGGTAAGGATCGGTGGAGACAAACTTTATCGTATCACCGAGGTTATATCCCCAAAGCCCGGCGTTGCTGTTGATGACCATGGCGTAATTCTCCCCGGCTTTCACGTCGCGGAGGCTGATACGCGGCGGATCTTTCTCCATAACAAGGGCGGCAGGAATAAATTCAAAAAATATTCCGCTGTTGGTGTTCAGCAGCAGGCCCTCTGATTCGGTCGAATCCTGAAAAGCAAAAAATCCCTCAGAGGCAGGAAAGGTCTCGATGCAATCAATTTTTTTACCGATGCTGCCGAAGAGTTTCGCTTTATAAGGCTCAAAATTGACCCCGCCATGAACCAGCACAGACAGGCTGGGGAAAAGTTCAGCAAGGGTCTTACCACTGACCTGGGTCAACCGGTCAAAATACATCTGCATCCAGGGCGGGATACCGCTTATCAGCGTCATATCCTGGCCGAGGGTCTCCTCCACTATCTTGTCGAGCTTGGTTTCCCATTCTTCTATACAGTTGGTCTCATAGGTAGGCAGCTGATTGGTGCGCAGGTACCTCGGAATATGATGGTTTACGATGCCGCTGAGCCGGCCCGTAGGAATACCGCCTACTCTTTCCAGTTCTGGCGATCCGGACAGGAAAATCATCTTTCCGTCGGCAAATTTGTTATTGCCGGAGGCAGCCATATAACAAAGCAGCGCATTCCGGGCAGTATTGATGTGATTGGGTATGGAATCGTGGGTGATGGGGATATATTTCACCCCGCTGGTGGTACCGGATGTCTTAGCCAGGTAAATAGGCTGCCCTTTCCATAAAACGTTGTGTTTGCCGTCTTTGATTTGATCGATCCAGGGGATCAATTGCTCATAGTCACGAACCGGAACCGCCTGCACATATTCTTCATAAGTCTTGATTTGCTGCAGTTTATGCTCTCCCCCGAATATCGTTTTACTGCCGGTTTTCAGCAAGTTTTGCAAAATTCCCTGCTGATCGGCCACTGCTGCAACCATGTCTTTTCTAACCTGTTTTTGGACATAGGCGGCAAAGGGTTTGGCAAGAAATGACTTGACTTTCATAGTCGAACCGTTAATTACCGGCAAAGATAGACGGATAGCAGGGTCCGGCTATGTTATTTATAGGGGGAAATAAATGGATTTTGAATTTGCCCGTATTAAAAATTCACTTACTTTTGCACTCCTTAAATCGGATTATTATGTTCGCAGTAGTAAAGATAGCCGGCCAGCAATTTAAAGTAGAAAACGGGCAAACATTGTTTGTTCCCCGCGTCGATGGTGCCAGTGGCGACAAAGTGGAGTTTTCAGACGTGCTGCTTACGCATGGCGAAGGCAAAGTGAATACCGGCGCCTCGTTGCAGGCAATTGTGAAAGCGGAAATTCTCGGTCAGGTGCAGGGAGATAAAGTTATTGCCTTCAAAATGAAAAGGAGGAAAGGCTTTCGCAAGAAAACCGGTCATCGTACTAAATATACTAAAATCAAAATTGAAAGCATCGCATAACCTATTGCGTGGCATATTACCGGTAACGGCAATTCATTATTAATAAAATAGATTCTCATGGCACATAAAAAAGGCGAAGGCAGCGTAAAGAACGGACGTGACTCGCAGAGCAAACGTTTGGGCGTAAAAATTTATGGCGGCCAGCCTGCCATTTCAGGCAATATCATCGTTCGCCAGCGCGGAACGGTATACCATCCCGGTACAAACGTGGGTGTTGGAAAAGACTTTACCCTGTTTGCCCTCACTGATGGATTGGTAGAATTCAGAAAAACAAGGGGCAATAAAACTTTCGTTTCTGTCAATGCTGTAGCCGCGACTGCTTAGTAAAAATTTAACAAATACCAAAAAAATTTTGGTATTCTGAAAGAAGTTTATATTTTTAACTTCGTTAAATTCTTTTACTAACCAATTAAATTCAAAAAACATGGCCACTGCAAAGAAAGCCGCAAAGAAAAAGTCAATGCCTATGCCTAAGAGAAAGGCAGCTAAAAAGGCAGCTCCCAAGAAAAAGGCAGCAAAAAAAGCAGCTCCTAAGAAGAAAGCTGCCGCTAAGAAGAAATAACTTCTTAACGACAAGAAATAAAAATCAAATCCTGGCAGTTGCCGGGATTTTTTTATGCCCCGCCTGTCCGGGCAACAGGCGGTTTTCTATTTTTGTTACGCGATACCATAACGCTCACCACATGACTGACAATAACTTTATCGCCGACCAGTTTTCCCTCCTGTCCAAACTCATGGATATCCATGGGGAAAATTCTTTCAAGTCGCGATCCTATGCCACGGCCGCTTTTACGATTGAAAAACTACCCATGCAGGCAGCGGATACCGATCCGCAGGAACTGGCACGCGTCCGGGGTATCGGCGACTCCGCCGCCAGGAAAATCGCAGAAATTCTCGAGACCGGTAAAATGGCTCAGCTGGAAGAAATCCTGCTGCAAACACCGCCCGGCGTACTGGAAATGCTGCAGGTGAAAGGGATAGGTCCTAAGAAAATTTCTACGATCTGGAAAGAAATGGAGATCGAAAGCCTGGGTGAGCTGCTTTATGCCTGCCAGGAAAACCGGCTGCTTCACTTCAAAGGATTTGGCGAAAAAACACAACGCAATATCCAGGAAGCCATCGAATATTATATGCAGAACCAGGGCAGTTTCCTGTACGCGGAAGTGTCTGCTTTCTACCCTTCCATCCTCACCTACCTGCAACAGCAATTTTCCGCAGACGCCGTTGCCGTAACGGGCGACTTCCGCCGGCAGCATCCCATTATTGACGCGCTCGAGTTTGTTGTTGCACAACCCATCGACAAAATAAAGCAGGCATTTCAAACCGCGCATCCCCCTCAACTGCTGGAAGAGACTACTGATAAACTGACGTACAAACTGAGAAACGGCCTCGTCCTCCGGTTATACAGCGCCACAACGCACTTCGGTGCTCGGCTGCTGGCGACTACCGGTCCTGTTTCATTTACCGATAAGTTCCACACGCTGTTTCCCGGTGCATGGGCCACTTCAGCCGGCACCCTCACGGAAGAAATACTGTTTTCCACGGCCGGCCTTCCCTTTATTCCTCCTTACCTGCGCGACATTGATGGCGTACTTGCCCGTTCAACGGCTCATGAAAGCGTCATTACCGAAGCCGATATCAAAGGCATCATTCATACCCACAGCAACTGGAGCGACGGCAGCCAGACCATTGAGGAAATGGCTGAAACCGCAATCGCCAAGGGCTTCGAATACCTGGTGATCAGCGATCACAGTAAGAGCGCATTTTATGCCAACGGACTTAAAGAAGATCGCATCAGGGAACAACACCGCCAGATTGATTCCCTCAACGCGAAATATGCCCCATTCCGAATTTTCAAAAGTATCGAGTGCGATATACTGAATGATGGCAACCTCGACTACAGCAATGACGTGCTCGCCACATTCGACCTCGTGATAGCTTCGGTTCATTCCAACCTGAAGATGCCAGAGGAAAAGGCGATGCAACGTTTGCTCGCGGCCATCAGCAATCCTTATACCACCATTCTTGGTCATGTTACCGGCAGGTTGTTATTAAGCCGGAAAGGTTACCCGGTCGACCATAAAAAAATTATTGCCGCATGCGCGGAAGCGGAAGTGGTTATTGAATTGAATGCGCATCCCCGGCGGCTGGACATGGACTGGACGTGGATCCCCGAGGCTATGGACAAGGGCGTCCTGATTTCGATCGATCCCGATGCGCATGCCACAAGCGGGTTCGACGATTGCCGGTTTGGTGTGCTGGCCGCGCAGAAAGGAGGCCTGGCGGCCGAAAGGAACCTGAGCAGTTTCAGCCTCGGCCGGTTTGAGCAATTTTTGCTGGCACGGAAAAAGACAAAAGGGATTTGACTGAAACATCAGCGATGGGCAGTTGAATCGACGGAACGGAAATGGATGGATATCGTTATTCCCGCTCCGAAATCCTGAAAAGCGGCAGCCGTACGAAGAAAACCGAGCCTTCGTTTTCTTTGGTTTCAAACCAGAGGTCTCCTTTCGCCTGCTCTACAATATTCTTACTCATGGCCAGCCCCAGCCCTGTACCGGAAGATTTCGTCGTGAAATTTGGGGTGAAGATCTTTTCCTGCACAAGTGGCGGGATGCCGTGGCCATTATCTGCAATTTTCACCACGATAAAGTTATTATCAAGCGCTTCAGTCATGCTGATGTGCTTCGCCTGCCGGTTGTCACAGGCCTCTACCGCATTTTGCAGCAGGTTCGTGAAAAGCCGGTTTAGCTGTGTCTTATCCGCAAAAAGAATAATTCGCTGCGAAACCGGTTCCCAGCGAAAATCGAGATTCTCGGTTGCCCCGTACAGTGAGGAAAGTGATTCCAGCATATCATGGAGGTCAAAGACCTCGCTCTTTGGATTTCCGATATTGGCAAACTGGGAAAAGTCAGCGGCAATTTTTGCCAGGTGATCTATCTGTTCCACGAGCGTTTTTGCCACGTCGGAAGTGAGGGCCTTCACATTGGGTGAATTGTTGTCAATAGCTTTCTGCAGGTATTGGATGCTCAGCTTCATCGGCGTCAGCGGATTCTTAATTTCATGGGCCACCTGCCGCGCCATTTCCCGCCAGGCACCTTCCCGCTCGCTCTTCGCCAGCTGGGCGGCGCTCGCTTCCAGCTTGTTGAGCATTTTATTGTACTCAGTAACCAACCCGCCGATTTCGTCATTCCTGTGCCAGGGGATCGCCTCATTGGTCTTCCCGAGGTTGATAGCGCGCATTTTATTGCTGATAAGTGTAAAGGAAGAAGTGATGCGGTTGGTAATAAACAAGGCTATGGCTCCTGCAATCAGGAATATAAAGGCATTCAGGTTGATGATAGTGACCAGGAAATTGGAGATTTCGCGCTTGAGTTCCATCTGCGAATCAAAGGACGGGATGTTAAGATAGGCATAGGAATTACCCGCTGAATTCCTTACCGGGCTGTAAATACTCTGGTAGCTCAGCTTACCCATTTGCTCATCATTAATGAACTGGATGAGGTTCATATTGTGCAGGTTGTAATACGCAACCGGGTTCATCTTCTGGCTAAGGATCCCTTTGCTGTACACGATAAGATTGGACGACACTACAAGGTTTCCCTTCAGATCATAAAAATTTATGTCGGTGCCATGGATTTCGGCGATTTGGCGCGCGATCGCTTCCAGCTTATCATTGTTGTTGGTCTCATAAAACTTCACCATATCATCGAACACCTCTTCCTTTTTAATCATGGTTTGCACCTGGTTATTCATGATCTGGATCGCCTTACTCAGCCTTTCTATGTTATTGCGTTTATAGCGGTTGATAAAAAAGAAAATGGTGGCGATCCCGATAACGATAAAAGAAATAAGGGTGATGAAAATAAATGTGCCATGGATCTGCGATCGGAGATTCACCTGGAAAAACTCTTTGAGCAGCGGCCACCGCAGGCGTGTCTGGATAAGCAGGGAGAATACGCGGAACACGGCCAGTAGCAGCAGGAACGTGCTGAAAAGGTAAGCAAAGAGTGTCATTCCCTCGATGAGGTAATTGTCTTTTTTGACGATGATTACGACCTTATCACCGTTCACGAACCACAGTTCGTCATAATCCCCTTTTCGGCGTTGTTCAAATTCTATTTTAGGAACCTGGCCGGGGTTCAGTACGGTGGGAAACGGGTAGTCGTAATAATAATCGATCAGTCTTCCGCCCCGGTAAACGGCAAAATTAGAATTAGAAGAATATTCGGGCAGGTATTCCTGCTGCGGCCTGAACAATTCCGGTATCAATGCGTCATTTTTATACCGCTTCGGTTTCGACAATACGAAAAAATATCCTACGGTAAGGTCATTGTTGTCCTTTACAGCCTTTTTATAAATATAGGAGACATTGTCAAACGACTTGGAGAAATACCGCAGATCGGTCACGTTGGTGGGTCTGCCCTCAATCCGGAAGATGATGTCCAGGGTATCGTAAGAAACCGGGTCGTCATTAAAGAGCGGTTTGTGGTTTTCGGAAGAATCGAAGGTATAAATCCAGGTATCGTATTTATCCATGTAGTCCGTGAAATTCCGGTTGATGAGGCTGTCTTTCAGGAAATGATTACTGCTTACCGACCGGAACCTGTCGAAACTGGTGAAGAGAAAATCGTTATCAAAATAGGTAAGCGCAATACTGAGGAGGTGTTCGCTGGTGGGGTCGGCCTGGTTAGACAACCGTTCGGCGGTGACTTTCCGTTGCTGCAGTTCTATGCGCTGGTTTTCTATCACAATGATCGCAGAGATAGAAAAGGAGAAAATGAATAACCAGACCAGTACTTCAGAAACAGCCAGCCCGAAATCGCTGAAAGGAACGATGTGCTGCTGCATGAACCATACGTACGCCAGCAGCCAGATTAACACGTAAATGTTAAGCTGTACAAACGAATAACTATGCACAAGGCTGAGCAGGATGAGGCCGGTGATGGAAATGATGACAAACAGGAAGTATTTTTTTTCCTTCAGCAGCGGCGATATTAAGCGGAGAATGACCTGGGATAGAAAAAAGAAGCTCAGGGAAAGGGTAGCCAGCACAATAAAGCCACCCAGGCTGTTGATGTTGACCAGGCTGAAGAAATTGGTAACATTGAATGAAATGCGTGCATCGGCAATGAGACTGCGGATGATGGTGGCAAAGAGAAACGTAATGCCCACGAGGAGCATAACGGGGACCGTAAGCATGATCCAGTACCAACTGGTTGACCGGGGCACGGAAAAGCGCTTTTCGGCTGCTTCGCGGCGGATGAAGAGTACAATCCAGCAGAAAAGGAAGGCATTGATCAGCAGGTCACCCAACGAGTTGAGGACTGCATTGGTACTGTAGGTGAGCGGGTCAAAAAGTTCAAACTGTCTCAGATTGAGTACCCCGGGGAAGGCATAACTGAGGCTGCGTAAGCCTATCACCATCCCGACCAGGAACGAAATTCCATAGAGGTAACCGTAGGTCACCGAAAAATAGTGGCCGGCATTGTGGATGATGATGAGCAGCAGCACTAGCGCGATGATGTTCAGGGTAAGCGTCACCCAGTTGGTGTTTTCCTTTTCAGCAATAAACTTTGCCTGCAGGTAAAAAAGCGTTTTACCGGTTATGCTGTTGACGGGGTAGTCAGTGGGAGCCTGTGAAATAGAAACGCTTTTTTCTGCCTGCGGATAATTGACAAATTCCCTTTTTAGGCTGGGGATTTCAAGGTAGTATTCCCGGCGAACGAGCACCAGCGTAATGGCGAGCAGGTTACGGTTACCATCCAGGACCGGCCTGCGGATACACTCATACTGGCCATTTCTCAGTTTCACGAAGGTAGTGAGCGAACTGTCCTTCAAAAGCGAAGATTCGGGTAGGACCAGCTGGGTGTTCCAGAAGCTGAGGATAGCGGTATCTGAAAGACCCAGGTTATAAACAAAAAAACTGTAGGGTTTGTCGGTAACAGTATTCAGATCGTCCCCCGAATAATGTTGCGTAACCAGCCTGCCCAGCAGCGCTGTATCCTCTACCAGTGATGCGGCATCTTTTTCCTGGACCTGTACGTCGTGTTCAATATTTTTTCGGAGGTAGCGGGCAGAAGAAGAGGAATACCAGTAATTATCGATGATGAAGGCAATCGTGAACAACCAGGCGGCACCCAGGAGGAAAAAAACATTTTTAACTATGACCTGCTGAAAGAATTTTTTCAAAGTCCCGGTTTTTCCTTTTTGATGCTGTTCCAGATGTCGTCCATCTCAGCGAGCGTCATGTCTGCAAGCATCTTTTTTTGCAGTGCGGCCACCTCTTCCATTCGGATAAACCGGTGGATAAACTTTTTATTCGTTTGTTCGAGGGCATGTTCTGCATCCACCTGCAAAAATCGTGCATAGTTAACCAGCGAAAACACGAGGTCTCCGAACTCTTCGGCGGTGTGTTGTTTATCGCCGGATTCAATTGCCGCCTTCAGTTCGGCGATTTCCTCCTCCACCTTATCCCACACCTGGGTTTTGTTTTCCCATTCAAACCCCACCTGCCGGGCTTTCTCCTGCAGCCTCATGGCCTTGACCATTGCAGGAAGGGCTATCGGCACGCCGCTCAGGACGGACCTTTTGCCTTCTTTAAGTTTTAGCTTTTCCCAGTTTCTTTTTACGTCCTCATCGGAATTCACCGGGGTTAATTCGCCGTTGATGGTATCCGGCGCGTAGATATGGGGATGCCGGGTAACCAGCTTGTCAGCGATGCCGGTCAATACCTGTTCAAGGGTAAATTGTCCCTGCTCCGCGCCGATCTTGGCATAAAACAGGATATGGAGCATGAGGTCGCCCAGTTCTTCTTTGATGCCCTTCCAGTCCTCTCTATCGATGGCATCCGCCAATTCATAGAGTTCCTCCACGCTCAGCTGGCGAAGCGACTGGATGGTTTGTTTCCGGTCCCAGGGGCACTTTTCCCTGAGTTCATCCATGATCGTTACAAGGCGGGCAAATGCAGCTGCAGGAATCTCCATCATCTTTCTTAGTGTTAAAAAACATTGCACGGGGTGAATTAACCCAGGCTAAGCCGGAAGGCGTACAGGTATGAACCAGCGGTTAAAAATAATTATGATATTTTTATTAGCCAAAATACATTACTTCGCCGTCTAATTACGTTTAACAGCATGCTCATGTTCCGTTCCCGGTGTATCAGCCGTACTTCAGTCGTTGCTTTTCTTCTTGGTGTGAGCGGATTTGCTGCGCATGCCCAGTATTATTACCGGGATATCGTGGTAACCGGCCAGATCAATGCCGGGTTCCGGGCGATGGATCAGAACAGGGTATCCCGGGTCATCCTGAAGCCTGAATCGGCAGATCCTTCCCAGCCTGCGGTGATGTTACAGCAGGCTATATCCCGTTCGCCGAAAATGGTGGTTACCCATACCAGGGTTCCGGATGCTACGGAATCGTGGCTCAGGTC
Organism: Chitinophagales bacterium; assembly: GCA_038229695.1. Classification (GTDB taxonomy): domain Bacteria; phylum Bacteroidota; class Bacteroidia; order Chitinophagales; family Chitinophagaceae; genus JACMLD01. The sequence continues at coordinate 39,913 of JBBROE010000009.1, forward strand.
TTATTTCAACGACCGGGACCAGCTGCTGACAACAGTCGACAGTACAGCTGACGTAGTCTCCCGTACCACCTATGCGTACGATGCCAGCAACAGGCTTACCGTTATCAGGCATATCTCTGTACCGGTCAATGATCCGTCTGAATCGGAAGACCATTTCTGGCAGTACAGCGAAGGCGGCCAGCCGGTTTCCATGCTTAAGGTCAAGAACGGTACGGACAGCACGTTTATCACATTTACAGCCGACGAGAAAGGCAATCCCGGAGAAGAACGGGCCATGCACAAAAAAGTCGCCTCCCCGGTAATTTATTATTATTTTGATGAAGCGCGGCGTCTTACCGACGTGGCAAAATACAATTCCACCGCCCGGCGGATACTGCCGTCCTATATGTTTGAATACAATAGTGGCGACCAGGTTACGCAGATGATCGTGGTGCCGGAAGGGAGCGCTGACTACCAGACCTGGAGATATACCTACCAGGCGAATGGCCTAAAGGAAAAAGATCAGTGTTTCAGCAAACAAAAACAACTGGTGGCCAGCATTGATTACAGCTACACGCAATAACATTTCCGGGATGCACCGGCTACCGGTAATCGTACACGATATATCCCCAGGGCTCAATCCCAAATGACTGACCCGGCTTTAACAACTCCCTGCTGCCCATGAACACGTTGAGCGGGTTGCCGGGGAAAGCGCTGCTGTCAACTTTTACCGTCTGAGGTTTGGCTGACAGATTTAGGATCACCCCTATTTTTTTCCCTTCTTTTTCCCGGGTAAATGCATACAGGTCGCGGTTGTCCCCTACCGTTATTTTTTGAAAGGAAGCGTCGGTGGCCAGGGCCGGCGTGGACGCGCGGAGGGTGAGCAGGGTAGTGTAAAACTTTGCCCTTCCATAATTTTTAAAGGGAATGCTGTCTTTATAAAAAAAACTAATGCTGTCTTTAACAGGCTCCTCCTGGCCGCTGTAGACCAGGGGCAGGCTGTTGCGGTAAGTTTGGCTGAACACGGCAAAGGGAGCATGACTGGCCCCGGGCATGGTGCCGTAGTCAGCCTTATTCCAGCTGTTTTCATCATGGTTGCTGGTGAAATACATGCGTACGGCACCTCGTGGAAAACTGCTGTCCTGTTTGTTGATCACGCTGTCGATGGCCAATGCGTTGGTTTTACCGGCGGCAATTTTTTTGAGTGCTGCAAACATTTCCCAGGGATAGCTGATATTGAAACCATCACGGTGCAGACTTCCTTTGTCGCCCTCCGCAAGCATAAAAACGTACTTAACCTTCCTCAGGCTGCTGATACATTCCTTCCAGAAATCATCGGGTACCTCGCCCGCCACATCGCAGCGGAATCCATCGATGTCCGACCCGGTGATCCAGAATTTCATGGCGGCAATCATGCTGTCGCGCAGCTCGCGGTTATCATAATTGAGATCACGGGTGTCGGTCCAGTCGAATGCCGGGATGGGCTTGCCGTCTTTTCCTTTGGTAAAAAAATCGGGATGCCGTGTCAGCCAGCCATTGTCGGCACCCGTATGGTTCGGCACCCAGTCGGTGATAACCTTAAAACCCATATCGTGGCATTGTTTAACCAAACTCTTCCAGTCGGCCATTGTGCCAAATTCGGGATTGATGGCTTTATATTCCTGCACCGCGTAATAGCTGCCGAGTTTCCCTTTGCGGTCAGTGCGGCTGATCGGGGTGATGGGCATGAACCAGAGGATTTGGACACCCATCTGTTTCAGCCGGGGCAGCGCTTTTGAGAAGGCGGCAAACGTGCCTTCCGGGGTATACTGCCGCACATTTACTTCATAGATATTAGCCTGCAGTGCCCATGGGGGGAGCGCATCGCTGACCACTGGGGCAGCAGTATCATTTTTTGAACCTGGAGTGGCAGAAGAAGAACCGGCCGGGCTGTTTTTGCAGGATGCCATCAGGGCCAGGATAACAAGAACGGGAAGCAGCATTCGTTTCATAGCAGATGATTGTTTGATAAAGATAAAGAAGCGCTGTTAGCAAAAAATCGCGGTGACAAAAAAAGCTCCCCGGTTATGGAGAGCTTCTATATAAATATGAACCGGTATCAGATGACAATCATGGCATCGCCGTAACTGAAAAACCGGTATTTGTCCTTGATGGCTTTTTTATAGGCTTCCATGGCGAGGTCGTAGCCGGCGAAAGCGCAGGTCATGATCAGGAGGCTCGTTTTGGGCAGGTGAAAATTGGTGACCAGTGCATCAGCAATGTTAAACTCGTAAGGCGGATGGATAAAGTGATTGGTCCAGCCTTCAGAGGGCTTCAGCAGCTTTTCTGCGGTGAAGGAACTTTCCATGGCGCGCATAGTGGTGGTGCCAATGGAACAGATGCGGTGACCTTCTTTCTTTGCTTTGTTGACGATGCTGCAGGCCGTTTCATCGATATGATAATATTCCGCATCCATTTTATGTTTGCTGAGGTCTTCCACCTCTATCGGGCGGAAGGTTCCGAGCCCTGTGTGCAGTGTCACTTCCGCGAAGCGCACGCCTTTTATTTCAAGCCGCTTAATCAGTTCCTTGCTGAAATGGAGCCCGGCGGTGGGTGCGGCCACAGCGCCTTCATGCTTCGCGTAAACCGTCTGGAAGCGTTCCTTATCTTCTTCATCGGGCTTACGTTTGATGTATTTTGGCAGGGGTGTTTCCCCGAGGATTTCGAGCATCTGGCGGAATTCTTCATCAGTGCCATCCCAGAGGAAGCGGATGGTACGGCCGCGGCTGGTGGTATTATCAATTACTTCTGCCACCAGTTCGTCAGTCTCTCCGAAGTAAAGTTTGTTGCCAACGCGGATTTTCCGGGCGGGGTCAACGATTACATCCCAGAGACGATTGGGTTTATTCAGTTCACGGAGAAGAAAGACCTCGATCTTGGCTCCCGTCTTTTCCTTACGGCCATACATACGCGCAGGAAACACTTTGGTATTGTTAACTACAAAAACATCCTTGTCATTGAAATATTCCTGGATGTCGTGGAAGTGTTTGTTTTCCATTTGCCCGGTGTGGCGATGTACCACCATGAGCCGGCTGTCTTCACGTCTTTTTGCAGGATTTTGGGCGATTAAATTTAAAGGGAGATCAAAACGGAACTGGGAGAGTTTCATGTATCAGGCTGATTTATACGATTTGCCGCATGATACCCTGCGATGGAAGCTTATCGGCAACCAGCCAGCGTAGTGTTGTAATCATGTTACGGCATGATTTTAAAGTGTGCAAATGTAATGCAAAAGGGGCAGAAAACAAGGAATATTCTAAACAGGCTACAGCGGTCACGCGGGGTGGCGGTTGATTTTTAGCGCTATGGCAAGCGCCGACTTTTCCCCGTCCATCGCGGCGCTCACGATGCCGCCTGCATATCCACCGCCCTCACCGGCGGGATACAGGTTTGCGACGGCCGGGTGCGCCAGCGTAACGGGGTCTCTGGGGATGCGGACCGGGGAGGAAGTCCGGGATTCGGTCGCGACGAGGATGGCTTCCTGGCTGAGGTAGCCCCGCATTTTATGCCCGAACGCCCTGAAGCCTTCCTGCAGGCTTTTGCCAATGAACCGGGGCAAAACGTCGTGCAGGTTAACCGCAGCCGTACCGGGCTGATATGAACAGGCAGGCAGGGAAGCGCTGCTGATGCCCTTTACAAAATCGGTCAGCCGTTGTGCAGGGGCTACCAGGTTACCGCCGCCGGCCAGGTAAGCATCCTGTTCCACGGCCTGTTGGAAATACATACCGGCAAGCGGATGCTTGTCAATGGGCGTTTCCAGGCCGGCGGGAATTTTCCCAGGGTGGAGGGCAAAGAACGTGTTGATGTCCGCCGCGGTCACCTCGGCCACGATCCCTGAATTGGCGAACGGGTTGTTTCTTTTGGACGGGCTCCATCCGTTGACAACAAGTTCTCCCGGGGCAGTGGCTGCAGGGGCGATAATGCCGCCGGGACACATGCAAAATGAAAATACGCCGCGATTGGAAACCTGCTGCACCAGTCCATAGCTGGCCGGCGGCAGCCAGGCATTTCTAACGGGGGCATGATACTGGATGCTATCGATTAGTGCCTGGGGATGTTCCACCCGTACCCCAAGCGCAAAAGATTTGGGTATGACACTGATATGATGTTGAAAAAGCAGGGTATAGATGTCGCGTGCAGAATGACCGGTAGCCAGGAGCACCGCTTCTCCCCGAAAAGTATCACCAGCAGCAGTCGACACGCTGCTGATGAGTTTTCCTGAAAATGCAATTGAATCGACGTGCTGGTTAAAATGAACCTGTCCGCCCGAGGCCAGGATTTGTTCGCGCATGGCCGTGATGATGGCTGGTAACTTATTGGTGCCGATATGAGGGTGGGCTTCGTACAGTATATTTTCCGCTGCCCCAAACTGGTGAAACAACCGGAGAACACGGGTGATGTCGCCGCGTTTATGACTTCTGGTATAAAGTTTACCATCACTGTAGGTGCCTGCGCCTCCCTCTCCAAAACAATAATTGCTGTTTGAATCCACGACACCATGTTTATTAAGCAGGGCCAGGTCGCGGCGGCGATCCCGGACATTCTTTCCGCGTTCCAGTACAATCGGACGAATGCCCGATTCGATCAGCCGGAGCGCCGCGAATAGCCCGCACGGGCCGGCACCGATAATTACTACTTCTGGTGCGTTCAGCGGAAGCAGGGGAAAAGGAAAAGGCGAATACGGAACGGGCTGGAACGGCTCGTTAATAAAAGCCATCAGTGAAATATTTACCCAGGGTTGCCTCCCCCTTGCGTCTATGGATTTTTTATGGATAGTAAAGCCTGAGATGAAAGCTGGCGCCACGCCGGAGGCAGCCGAAATATACGTGATAAGGGAGGTGTCACTGGCGGCTTCCGCCGGCAGTAGTCTGAAACTGAATTGTTGCTGCATGCTGTCTGGTAGTTTACCGGAAAAAACAACGGGGGCAAAAATACCAAATGCGGCGAGAAGACCGGCAGGAAATACACCCGAAAAAAAAGCCGCCTACTTACCGAAAAAAAAGGGTCAGGCTAATAAATATCCTTATCTTCAGTTCCCCACCATTCCTGGTTAAAACCATGTCTAAGACGCTGATGTTTTATTGTGTTCAATCCTGGTTAGTGCAATCTTTTTAAGGCTGTCAGATAAGAAATTAATAGCAGAAAAAATAACTTTTACTGTTTTTTTATCTAGTAAAAAAAGACGGTAATCATTTTTGCAGCCGGATTTCAATGTACAGCCATTTTCTTTTTTTTATCGTTCAATTTTTGATGAAACCTTTGCGGGTAAAGGATTTCAGGCTATTGAATGGTAGTTCTGATGTGAAGAGATACAACTGATCGCAGCACAAAAAAAGATGATCAGGATTATTTATTTCTGGATATTAAAAAACAAGTAAAGAAAAATTTTTTATTCCCTTAAAAATTTTGATATTCGTTCCCCTGCGTTACTTTTTTGATTCCTGGTGATGATTGAACGTTAGTGAAAAGTAATCCTAAAAAAACATACTATAACTCATTGTAAATTGCCGACCTGATAATGGTAAAAACGTTCGATAAAGTCTGGAGCAGTTGTCTTGAAATAATAAAAGATATTGTAGAATGGCAGCATTTTAACACCTGGTTTCAACCCATCAAACCGGTAGAGCTGAAAGAGGCTGTATTGACGATACAGGTACCCAGCCAGTTTTTTTACGAGTACCTTGAGGAACATTATGTAAATTTATTGGCAAAGACTTTGCGCAGGGTATTGGGAAAAGAAGCCCGTCTGGAATACCGCATTATGGTGGACAGCGGTAACCACAGTAACAAGCCCCTGACGATGGATGTTCCTGCCCAGGGTTACAAAAGTTTTTCAAACAATGAAATGGATTTTCCGCTCATTATCAACACGCCAGTGAAAAACCCTTTTGTTATACCGGGGTTAAAAAAGATGCAGATTGATCCGCAGCTGAATGGGGCGTATACTTTTGAGGCATTTATTGAAGGTGATTCCAATAGGGTTGCCCGTCGCGCGGGGAAAACGGTAGCGGAAAAGCCCGGCGCCAATTCCTTCAATCCCCTGGTTATCTATGGCAGCGTGGGATTGGGAAAAACCCACCTGGCCCAGGCAATTGGCAATGAGGTGAAGCGATTGCACAACAATAAAGTGGTGCTGTATGTAAGTTCAGAAAAATTTATTAACCAGTTCATCGACCACAGTCGTAATAATGCTATCAATGATTTCATCCATTTTTACCAGCTGATAGACGTACTCATTATCGATGATGTACAGTTCTTTAACCGTGCTGAACGGTCACAGGACGCGTTCTTTGCCATTTTCAACCACCTGCACCAGAGCGGCAAGCAACTGGTACTTACCTCAGACAAACCTCCCAAAGATTTGGATGGGGTGCAGGAGCGGCTGCTGAGCCGGTTTCGCTGGGGACTGAGTGCCGATTTGCAGGTACCCGATTACGACACCCGGATTGAAATCCTGGAGCGGAAGATGAAGAACGACGGCCTGGACATGCCGCGGGAAGTGGTGAAATACCTTGCTTATAATATCAACAGCAATGTCCGGGAGTTGGAAGGGGCTTTGATATCCCTTCTGGCACAATCTTCGCTAAACAGAAGGGAAATAGACCTTGACTTGGCTAAGAAAGTACTGCGGAATTTCGTCAAAACTTCCTCCAAGGAAATCACGATTGACACCATCCAGAAAATGGTTTGTGACTATTTTGATGTCTCTTACGATAAGTTGTTACAGAAGACGCGTAAGCGTGAGATAGTGCAGGCCCGGCAGATTACCATGTACCTGGCGAAAGCCTTTACCAAGAATTCGCTCAAAACGATTGGTGAACATTTTGGAGGGCGTGACCATACAACCGTTATACACTCCTGCCAAACCGTTAAAGACCTGATGGATACCGACAATGTATTCCGGGAGAATGTGATGGAACTGCAGCAGAAGGTGCAGCTGGCTGCGATGTAACCTTAAAACAACCACTTTCAAAAATAAATCTGACTATCCCGGCCTTTGCCGGGATTTCTTTTTGGAGTTGCGCGGTTAATTGCTATTTTTGCCGCCCGCCGTTCAAAGGAATGGGTGGGTTATTTCAGCTCATGGTGAGGTGGATGAGTGGCTGAAATCAGTAGTTTGCTAAACTGCCGTACGGGTAACTCTGTACCGAGGGTTCGAATCCCTCCCTCACCGCAGGTTCTGCTTGCCTGTAAAAGCAGCAAATAAAGTCCGGGAAGTAGCGCAGGCCGGTAGCGCACCTGGTTTGGGACCAGGGGGTCGCAGGTTCGAATCCTGTCTTCCCGACATAATGGATATCAAATTCCATCTAAACCTGTAAATATTAATTATTTACAGGTTTTTTTTGTGCCCTGTATGTCAAATAATATCAAAGAAAAGCAGAACTCTGGTGAGTAAATCGGTGAGTAAATCGAGGCATGCCATTTGACTCACCAGAATGAAAACAATTCATTGAATTCCATATAATTGAGTCAATTAAATTTGACTCTTTTTGACAGGATTTGAGATGAATTCGAATGTGCGAACTGACAATTTTAAGTGAAGAATGAAATCGAATTTATTAAACCATCAAAAAGTACAATTGTATGGAAAAGACAATTTCAGTTGGCATTGACTTTATCATTAGAAAGTGCAAGGCTGACAAAAACAGGGCTGATATTTTTGCCCGAATCACAGTAAATGGAGAACGGAAAGAAATTTCTATTAAGGAACAAATAAACATCAAAGACTGGAACAGCTCAAGAGAATCAGTTAGTGGGAAGACCACCGAAATTAAAGCTATCAATTATGTCATTGAAAATACCAGGTTCCGTATAAAAGAAAAGTACCGAGCACTGGAAAATAGCGGCGCTTTAATTACCGCAGAAATAGTTAAGAACGCATACCTCGGCATACAGAATAACCAAAAAGGTCACACACTATCTGAACTACTGGAATATTATCAGAAAATATGGAAATTCAAACTAAAACCAGGCGGTTTCAAGAATTACTCAACCACCATTGCATATTTGCAACTTTTTTTGCAGCGTCATTTTTCGACAGGACCTATTTATCTTTCCCAATTAAACATGCAGCTGGCAACTGATTTCGAGCATTTTGTAAGAAACAATTGAATAAAGGCTCATGACCCTTGCCTGGGAAATGGAATCGGCAAGCATATTCAAAGATTTAAGCGTATAATCAACTGGGGAGTAGAAATAGAGTGGCTTAAAAATAATCCAATTGAAAAATTCAGTTGTCCACTTAAGAAAAACAGAAGGAAGAAATTAACCATAGAGCAGCTGGTGATACTGGAAAAAAAAGTTTTTTCAGACGATTCATTGCAGATGGTAAAAGAAATATTTCTGGCCAGCTGTTACACGGGATTTGCTTTTGCTGACATCATGCAACTAAAACGTGAGCATTTTGAATTAGACATTGATGGAACCCTTTGGTCACGTATATACCGTACAAAAACAGACGGCCTGTCACCTGTGCCAGTAATAAAATCTGCTGCAATGATTATTAATAAATACAAACATCATCCAAATTCTCTGAAAAGGGGTGCTATTTTCCCTTTTTTAACTAATCAATATGTAAACCGGTGCCTCAAAATAATCAAAGAGGCATGCGAATTTGACATCCCCCTAACTTTTCATATTGCCCGACATACATTCGCTAAGACAGTCGCGCTAAAAAACGGCGTGCCTTTAGAAACAGTCCAGCTGATGATGGGACACACTAAAATTACAACTACCCAGATCTATGCTGACGTAGATGAAGAGAAGATAAATCATGATATGCATGGAATTGAACAGAAATTACAAACATTAAGGCAGTCTTTTTCATAAAGCCGCGATGATGGTAAAAAATCAATTAGTAATTATCTAGGCCTATGCTAAGGTGTAATGACGGTAGTATTACATATTAATAGCATCATCTCAATAGGGAATTTGAGATTAAATGAAAAATATAAAATGATGATGATGGTTTGCCGGAGCTTACAGCTTACAATTTCTATTTCCCACTTTCAACAGCAATGTACCAATCTTTGCTACTTCATATTAGAGACTTACCCGACAAAAAAAAATCTGGCAAACGACCACTTTTTTACAAGCTCTTGTTTGCCAGATACAATATTAGTTACTGCAGATACAAGCGTTAAAATTCCCCTTCTACCAGCCTTTTAACATCCTCCTTATTGTAATATACAGTTCCCCCTACTTTTTTGAAACGAAGTTTCCCAGAGATTCTGAGAGATTGAAGTTTATTTGTTGAGCAGCCCAAAATTTTTCGGACATGCTGCGTTTTATAGCCTTCCAGGTCCTCCTTATTATTGGAATTTAATCCGTTAACAACTTCCTTAAAATCATCCAAAAGACGTCTCCGAAATAATTCCAAATCTTCCTTTGTAATAATATCGACGGCCATAAATCTTTTTTTATTTTTATTGCGATAATTATTATACTCCTAACCGAAAAGGCTAATTAAGCAACCTCTTAAATTCACAAATGATACTTGATACTTAATATAACGCCCATCACTTAGTTGCCTTATGCATTTACTATAGGTTACCAATGAAGATATTTTTGCCTGATTCATAATTTCCCGCCGGGTAACGTGTAATGGATTTGCCTGCTGCTGTCTATAGAAATAAAGAATAGCCATAAAAACGCTGATATGGGAGGGGCCAATTCGCGGATCATCCCTTGCCATATCCATAAACCTGGAAAAGATATCAGCAACTTCCATAATTATTTGACTTTGTGTTTCCTCGTTTGCCGCTTTACTGGCGATTCCTCTTTCTGCTTTTCAGCGTGTTTATGGACTTGTCCAACTGAATCCTTTTGTTCCTGCCCGGGCTTTTCACTGACAGTGGGCTTTTGTTGTTGACGCATCCGTTCTCTGAGTTTATCAACTAGCTCCTTTCCAATAAAGTTTTTTTCCACTAATGTTTCTGTTGGTATACGTTGTTTATTTAAATCATATACATTCAAAGATCCCAGCGTAATGGCAGGTGATATGAATAGCTTTTCTTCTTTTCCATTTCCGTCCACAAACGTCACCTTCTGAAGATTGCCCCGGTTCAGAGACTCGATGAGTGATTTCTTGTATTGTTCGCTAGCCAATTCTTTAATTGGATACTTAGACAATACATTCTGCAATTCAAACCCGTAATTGGCGGTATATTGCTTCATTTCATAATTGCCGTTGTTTAATTGATTTTTAAAGTTCAATTTTACCCAAGCCTGGTATTCCTGTCCTTCATTGCTGACAAGGTCTTTATGTACTGGTCGTCCGGCTAATAAATTATAGCCTTCCTTTAACGTGTACTTGTTTTCTTGTTTGTGCTTTACTTCAGCACCTTCTTCACCTACATTTGGCTTTCTTGTTAAATAAAAGGTTTGACTGACCGCCTCTGCCTGGTTCAGCGTTTGCACTTTAAGATCAAATTTGTTAAGGAAGTAATAATCAGAAGCAGCCGATTTTTTTAGGTGAAGTGTAGCATCCACTTTGTCGCCATCATACTCTTTCTTGAAATTATGCTGAATTACTGCAACACCTTGTTCCATTTGCGCTTTTAACTCAGGCGTAAAAGCTTCCGCAAATCCTGTTCTTTTGAGTTGGCCTTCATTGAAGCCCATTGCTTTCTCATCCATAAAAATAATTTTTGTTGTGAGTTAATTAATTTTCAAGAATCCTTGCTTTGAGAATAACCCTGTGGCTAATCCGTAATAATAACGCACGACCCCCGCTTTTTTCTGTTACTTGTATAATGAATTCCTGGTTTGAAGGGATCGTAAAAGGACCAAAGCCATATATGAATTCATGGTCTCCATTGCCAGTTACAATAAAAGACGATTGCCCATAAACCGGTTGAACATTATTTTCTTGCACCGCAGTCCTTTTATGTAATTCGAAATTACCTTTAGAAATATTTTTGATAGTATTGTAGCCTCCAAACAAAATTTCATAGCCCTTTTTCAAATCACTTAATATTTGCTTGAACTGCGCCAGCTTCTCAATGTCCAAAGCAAGTTCTGCCAGTTCATCGGCCTGGGCACTGACTTTTAACGACAAGCACATACCCGCAAAGCAAATTGAACAAACCAAGATTATTTTCTTCATGTGCTCCTTTTTTAAAGTGTACAATCTGTGTTTAACGGGTATTTCCGTATAACCCATTAAGCATGTTTACATCCGATTGCTCCTTTTTACGCTGCTGACATAATATTTTTATATCACTTTCAAAACTACCAGCGAACATATAACGCTCATTCATTTCCACATAGATTAAATCAATTTGTTTGATCCGCTCATCATCTGACATCTCCAGTTTGTCAGAAGCAATTATTGTAATTAGCTGGTCAGTTAGATTTCCACATCCATCCATCAACTTTTCAAAAACATTATTCAAGTAAGAGATTTCACCAGGACTTAGAAATGTGTTATTATTAGCGTATTTCTTCGTGCGTTCACTTAACTGAACTATTTCTTTGTTAAGCATAATTATATCTACAACTTTTACATACTGCTTAACTTTTGGATTAATGTTGCACAAGGATGCAAAGAAATCTTTGTCCAGATTAAGGTGGCCGTTCTTTATATTGCCTATAGTGGTTAAGCCATTTTTTGCAATATTGTAGCCTTTTTGTAAATAGCCGATATAGACTTGCAGCATGGCTATTTGCTGTATCAAATATTTCTTTTGCGTAGATTTCTGGCTAAACCATTCGGCAAAGGTTTGAGCCCGTGTCAATAGACCGATACCAATAAAGACTAAAACCAACACACACTTTTTCATTTTCACTTTTTTAGAGTATCAGCTTTGATAACTTATTGCAAACCATAAAGCGCCTTTACGTTTTGTATCTCCTGGCCATCTTTTGCCCGCTGTAAACTCAATCTCACATTCTGGCCGTTGAAGTCTCTTAGATCGTTCAATGTTTCGTCAATATGCCCGGCTACGCTGTTGATGATTTGTAAGCGCTTGCCATCGGTCATTTCGGTTGATAGCCCATTGACAACTAAAAAGAGCTGATCGATGTTTTTCAAGCTTTCATCTACAATGCCTGTGTAAACCTTTAGCATGTAATTAATTTCATCTGGCGTAAAATGCTTGTCCTGCTTAAAAAGATTAAAGGCTCTTTTATATTCATCAACAAGCTGAACCTGTTTTTGCATAATTTCTCTAACCTTGCCATATCCGCTGATAGCCTCTTTAACCTTATGCAATTCATCAAAATATTCCGCGTATTGTTCTTTATGTTTACTAACCCAGTCAGTTATTTGATCTAGTTGGAGTTTGCTCATTGTATTCTCAAAGGCCTTCTGAGCATTCTGTAGTGCTATCGTTTTATTTTGCAATCTTTGTACCTGTAAATCCAGGGCCTTGATTACTTTTTTGATTGCTGCTTTTACTACAACCCAAATTACAGCATGACCTTTTTGAGTGGGAGCTATTGAAAGACCTACGCTCAACATGAAAACAATTACAATCCTTTTCATACTCGTTCAATGGTTATGTGGTGTTAATCTACTTTTCTATACTCGCTTCCTCCCGTACTAAGTAAATTTTTTCGCGGAGAAAAAGAAAACACTTTTCCCTGATTTTGCTCTTTAAGCTGTAGCGTTTCCGCGATAAAAATCGCCGTCATTTTATGTATGTCGGTTTTGGGGGATAAGAGTTTGCCATCAATCGACTGTCGGTAGGAAGTGTGACACAAGAATGAGTAGCTGCCACTTTCGTAATCCAGGATGCTGATCGAAAGAGTATCCATTCCCTTTGTGAACTCATCATTAATCTCTTTTGTATAAACACCTGGGATGAAGCCGCGAACCGCGTCCGCTTCAGAAGGGTTGCATGCCAATAATACTACGCATTGAGTAAGCAAGAATAAGAAAAGTTTTTTCATGATTTATGTTTTTATAATATTAAATGCATCAGGTTTTGTGCCGACCCTTATTTTTCACCTTTCCAATTATGCACAATTGTGCATGAAACGCTCCACTATTTCTTTAGATCTTTTACCAAAGCTGCAATCCCATTTTCCATACTGCCATATCTTTCTGCGTACTCCATTACTTTAACTCTTTCTTTACCCTCGGTGGTGTAGGCATAATATTCTTCCGGACATAGCTCATTTTTGTAAACTTTTGAAACCTGGCCACCCAGATCTATGAAGATTTCCCGGTTGTCCTTATTTACAGATAAAAGGATGGTTTTTGCCTTATCGGACATGCCCAGGGTTTCCTGCAAACGGTCGAATTTGTTCATGAATTTTCGCATGTCCATCAGAATCTTGATATCAGCATTATTAATAATGGCATCTTTAATAATTGGGGAACTAACCAGGTCATCCAGCTCTTGCGTCACTACAATGGGGATTCCATTAAACTTGCGAATTGTTTTAAAGGCATATTTTAAAAACTCTGCCATTCCTGATTTAGCTATTGCTTTCCAGGCTTCATCAATCGTAAGCACTTTTCTTTTCCCCTGCAGTTTTCTCATTTTCGAAATAAAAAGTTCCATGATGATAAGGGTAACGACTGGAAAAAGGATTGCGTGATCTTTGATATTATCTAATTCGAACACAATAAAAGCCTGATTGAGAAGGTCAAGGTTCTCAGTAGCATTTAACAAATAATCAAACTCTCCATCTTTGTAATACGGGCGTAACACGTACAGGAAATTATCAATATCAAAATCCTTGTCTTTCACCTTATGTGTTTTCAGAATACTCACGTAATGCGTTTCCAGGTATTCATAGAAAGTGTTGAAGCAAGGAAAGACAATTGGCGTAGCCTCTAAATAGTCATAATATCCCGCCAAGGCGTTTGAGAGCGCGACATACTCGCTTCTATTAAAATTTTCATTGTCCTGTTTCCACAATGAAACCAGCAGGGCTTTCAGGCTTTCCTTTTTTTCTGTATCCAGCACTTCCCCATCTGAAAGATAAAATGGGTTAAAACGGATCGGATTTTTTTCTTCGTAAGTAAAATAATAACCGCCAACCAATTGACATAACCCTTTATAGCTGCCACCAATATCTACTGTCACACAATGTGCCCCCTGTGCATATAAAGAGCTTAGAATATGGTTGACGGTCATACTTTTGCCGCCTCCGGAAGTACCGCAAACCAGTGTTCCCATATTGGATGTAATGCCTTGCACGCGTGGTGCGTCGAACAAATCCACATACACAGGTCTGCCCGATAATCTATCACAAAAGCGGATTCCTTTATCAGGCGGTGCGCTGCCGTAATTCGTTTCAAGCGTTAGAAAACAACATGCCTGTTCTGCAAACGTATCAAACGTATCGTTCATAGGGAAGTCAGCGCCATTTCCTGGAATACCAGCCCAAAATATTTGCGCAGCCCCGGCTGTTTCTTGTTTTGCAGCGGCGTTAAGTTGCGCAAGCGCTGATGTAACAAGATTCTTTATCTCCTTCAATTCTTCCCTGCTATCTGCCCATGCAAGAATATTAAAATGTGCTTTTACAGGCAGCCTGGACTGACTAATACATTCGTTAAGAAATTCATTGACTGCATCCCTGGCAATCGTATTTTCCCGACTGTAGGTAGAAAGTGATTGAAGCCGCAGTCTTTTGCTTTCAAATTTTTTAAGTGTTGCCTGCGTATCTCCAATAATTATGTATTGATTGTATATGTGATTACAGGGCAAAAGCAAACCAAGTGTTGAAGCAAAACCAATTGGAAATTTTGTCTTATAAGTGCTGTATTTATCGTAGTTTATCCTGGAGCCGCACATCGCAGGGAGGTTTTCGGTGTCAGCAAGCGTGTATAGCTGGCAGTATTTATTTCCAACTTTTAGTTCATCTTTCAGCTGTAGATCATTTACCAGTAGGCTGCTATCTTGTTGAGACAGGGTACAATACTTTTCAATTAAACCTGCTTTATAATTGTGACTTGACAGGGATTCGTCTCTTAATCTTTCTAACTTAATTTGACAATCAGCTAGGATTCTTTTGAATTGCCCCGCTATGTCCTCAAATTCCTGCAATGCCATAAGGCTAATAGTTTGTTCTGGTACCATTACGGGCCTCAGCAGGCTTGAGAACATAGAGCTGGATGGTTTTCTGCTCGTTGGTTTTTTAATAAGCATGATATAACAATCATGTTTAAGGTAGGGCCGCAGGTTAAAATAATTTTCGCTACAATCCCTCAAAAAATTACTTCCATCTTTTTCATTGATTTCCGCGTATTCCGTATGAATGTACCAGTCCTGCTTATGGAAAACACAGTCCTTTGGCAAAATTTTAATGGCTTTGAGCAAACCCTGATGCAAGGCCTCATAATCATCATCCGACTGTGTGAATATTTCAGGAAGGGCTACCTTAAACACAATAGTAATATCGCCCTGTTTTGAAAGGATACAATCGTGTTCCACATCCATAATAGGAGATATATCTTTTAACCACTTTTCCATTACTTGATTTTTATAAATTGCTTCCTTGAATTGTTTTTAATGACCGTTGGCACTGACCGTTTAGCCGCCTTTTTCATCATTCCATACTGACCGTATGTATTACTAAGCTTATATACCCAGGAAAATAAGCAGCCGCCACTAATGACAATTACGATAAGGCATATATAGGTATTCGTTCCGCAGATATATAGAATGGCAAATAATATGAGCAGACCTAAAAGCCCACCGCCCAAATACCAGATGTATTGCGCTTTTAGCCCACGGAATTCAATCGATTTATTGACCCCTTTGTTAATCTTGTAGATACTGTTGCCCATTTAATTTTATTTCTACGTGACAATTTGTTTTATTGCATGTCGAGTTTTTGAAGCCTTAATTGCATCTTCTTAAGCAAAAGCTGCAAAAAATCATTGGCAAGCCCCATGACTTACACCGGCAAAACTCGGTACGCCATTCCCCAACCAAATATTAGGCGCTTCGGAATCCCCTGACATCTTCATGTCTTCCAACAGTTGATAAAAGCGCTGCCCGGTGCTAATCACATCATAAGTGTTACCACTATTATAATTCTTCGGTAATTGCAACGGGTCGTTTCCACGCACACTGTTAAAAACGGCGAGATCGTAATCCAAACAATCAAACAGCGTTATGCTATAGGGCTGCTGAATGTTGGATAGGAATTTCATTTTGTCAAGCGCTACCTGAAAACCTGCAGGGCTGACTGTCATAGTTATAAAAGCATCATACTTGTGATTGGCATTGTCGACCAGCTTAGCTTGCACAAAAGCATCACCGTGAAGAACCGCGTTCATCGCATCCTGCGCGGTGAAACCAATGTATTGTGTTAACGATTGAGATCCATTGGTCTTGGTCAATTGCAGGAAACAATGTCCTGTGGCACCATTGTACAGATTGAGACTGACAGATGGATCGTTATCTACCGGCATGTCCGCCAAAATGGCAATGGAACAATGAGCGCCAGCGTCCTGGATGGTAGTAAAACAGTTGAGCCAACTGTTCAAATCAATGCCAGGCTTTATGGGGCTATTTTCGATATTGGCATAAAAATCAGCGTGCGAATCTGAGCCGTTGCCAGAATTGGAATTTCCTGTTGGAGTACCGCTACTACTGCTACTTCCGCCATTGTAGCTGTTCGTATTGCTATACAGTGCACCACCAGGATATTGCGTTGCACCTTTACCACCCTCAAACATGCTTTGTAAAGCGAGGTAAGTATCATAGGTAAAACCACTGTTAGCAGTAGGCCTGCCATATACAATTACTTCCGGCAGATCGTTGTATGGGTAGACAAGGCTTTGTTCCTTTTCGGTGGCAGCAAGCACACTATTATGCCACAGCTTCATATAACCGTTTTCTATATCCGAAGTAAAATATTCTTTTCTATTTAAAGACCAGAGTTCTATCGTGCCTATCAGCTGATGCTGTTCATCAAACTTTGGCCGCAGCCGGACAAACTTTCCTTTAACTGAAGTTCCGGGCGAATCGGTTTGCAGCAAAATGAATTCATTGTAGCCCGGCTTGTTCGTTATAGCAATACGTGTATACCAATGTGAACTGTCTTTGCTTGTATGCCAGTTTTCAAAGTCAATGGATGCATAATCCGAAGTTGTTAGTGTTGTTTTCAGAAAGTGGGCAACGGTATCCATGTAATGTGAATGCCCAGGCAACTGAAGCATTCCTGATGATGCAGGATCAAATGTGTGTTTACGACAATTAGTAAAAAACAAGGAAGAAAGGACTAATAAGGCGATTATATATGTTGCTATTTTCATGATTTTTATTAATTAATTGTTTAATAATTTCTGTTTTCTCATTGTATTAGCAGGTCTAAAATGATGCTGTGGTATAGGCAATAGATGGCCCTTACCCAGTAAGGCATTCTTTGAAAACTTTTGAAAAAATTGGATTACTACCTTGAGATGCCCAGGAAATGACCTACAACCCGAAAAATGATTTGAGAACTGTAGCGACAATCACAAGGAATACACAACTTCCAAACCAGGCAGCAGCTACTGACCCCGTATCAGGCTGGCCATTGCTCCATTTTTGGTATACCCGTACAGCTCCGATAAGACCAAGAATGGCACCTACTGCATACATTAAGTTTACGCCTACATCAAAATATGACCTCACTTTTGTATTTGCTTCGTTAATACCGGCTATGCCATCCTGGGCTCGTGCTTTACTATTTAATAATGTCAGCGTAATAGCGCCGAACACAGTCAATACCTTTTTATTCACCCAATTTTGCAATTTGATTGGGCCTTGCACGTTAACACAATTCCTTTTACACATATTTTATTTTTTTAATTACAAAAGTTCTGCATCGCATTTATTGATGACTTTTAGGGAATTACAACATAAGCAATCTTAACCCCTGTATATATCCCTGTTTCCCATATGAAACTTGTATTTATTTGTATCACTCTAATTCCTTTTAGAAGATTAGTAAAGGGCGGAATACCTGCTTCGGTAAATACACATCCCAAGGACCAAACATCATTTGTATTCAATTGCCAGTTTCCACCTGGTAAACGCCAGTCTACCGCAAACTTTGATCTGAAGAGTGAATTAGCATCCTGATCCGGCACTGCTGTATAAGTTATGGACCTTAAATCCTGATCTAATTGTATTACTATTCCGTTTTGAAGTATTACAGCTGTAGCGGCAACTTCATTTGTTCCAAGCACATCAACCAAATCATTATAAGAGTTGATACATATAACGGGAATAACTGGACGTGGCCGTATTCTTTTTGGTAAAGAATCAGATCCTTGCTCAGAAGATGGCAATACAACAACCTCTCCGGCAGCTACCATTTCCTTTTTACAACTATTCAGCAATAACAAGAGAAATGACGCTACAAATAAATTACGCACATATTTCATATTCACAATTTTAAGCTATGGTTCCTGTTGCTGCCTGCCCCACTTGATTGGCCAACTTAGGGGCAGGCTATAACAAACAGGCATCAATGGTTCCGCTCCACATAAATCAATAATCCTCCATTAATCTTATCTTCTCCACTATCTTGAAGCCGGAACGTTGTTTTAATTCCACAGATCGGCAAGATCATTGGAACTCAACCGGACATTACAATTCGTATCGCTCTCGGCAGCAATTAAATTTGTGATACTAGTTTGAAAAGAACTTCCTTTAAGTTTCGGATATTTATTTATTAATTTCTTTATTGCACCGATAATTTCAATTTTTCCAGCGTGTTGTGCAGCAGATTGCTTTAATAGTACTATAAGCTCATCTACAAAATCATGCACCACAGGAGAAAGCGTATTTTGGGCAGTTTCAGTAGAAGCGTTTGACGAACTACCTGTAAAAAGTGTTCCCTGGCTGGATGAATCATTTTTCTTCTTGCCGGCTTTTGGAAATTGTATCTGCAGAATATCTTTTCTGTAAAACCTGAAAATGATAAAGCCATAATACATTACTAAGCCTGCGACTGAGTAAATAATATATTGGTTCCAGGTAATGATGTGCTGCATAGTCTTAACGTGTTTATTACAGGGTTATTAATGATGACTATGCAAATATGCACTCAGTAGAAAGCGATTTTTCACAGTTTTTCACAGCTGTGAAAAATAATTTTTTAAAATGCCTCTTCATCGTCACGATCCATCCTTTGAGTAAGGTTCTGCCGAAGGGTATCTAAGAAGGCTGTTCGATTTTTCTTCGACCACTACGCCTTACAAAAAGAGAAAGAAAGCCAACTGCCCTTGCCCAAAGTGCGTGAGGTGGAAAGGAAGACTATTGACGGCGTCTACCGAATTATTAAACAGGATGTGCAGGATATCGTTAACTCCCTGATAGATGAAATCATGAATGATCCTACCAGGCGGCATCTGTTGGTAAGGAAATAGGACGTAATACTATTTTGGCTCATTACAGTCAACCAATTTGAAATCAATCCTCCGTTTGGCCACAATTTCTAAAAAAAGTAGGATTTGCGTAGTAAACACTTCTTCTTTGTTAAACCGTTTTCAGTATATTTAAATAAAGATGTGAGTGAGGGTGGCGAAGCCGTGCCCAGACGGAAAAGAAAACAGCGATAAAGGTTCCGCCAAACGTTTACAAACGGCTAACCCAAAAACGGATTGTGCTATTAACAATACAAAATGTTGATCAGGCTTCCATTGATTTTCAGAGTTTTATTTTTTCGCAGGGTACGTCTAATATCATAAATTCACGTGTTGAACCAACATCGCCTATCCAGGCGATGAGTTTCTCAATTCTCATATCTTGTAGTTTATTTTTAACATCTAAAAATTACAAGATCATGGAAAAAAAACGTTAAGTCCGCAATCTATTGCGGTATTAGAAAAAACCAGTCAATATTTATCAATCGGGCATTACAGTCCGCTTACTATCCGTAATTATCTTTCAGAACTGCGTTACCTGTTGGTTTATTATGCAGATGTTTTGCCGGAAAAGTTTACAGAAGACATGATGATGCAGTACCTGCTGTATCTTTCTAAAACACTTCAATGCAGCCGGGTAAAATGCAAGATGGCGGCGCAGAGTATCTCTTTCTTTTTCCGCCATGTGCTTAAGCAACCATACGTAATCCCGACTGTTGTTTATCCACGCAAAAGCACAAAGCTGCCTCCGGTTATGTCAGCAGCCGAAATAAAGACACTTATTGATGCTGTAAAAAATATCAAGCACCGCACTATCATTATGCTGTTATACAGTACTGGTATGCGGCTCTCTGAAATTGCTTCATTGAAGATTGCAGATATAGACAGTAAGATTATGCGTATCAAAATTGTGCAGGGCAAAGGCGCAAAGGATCGTTTTACTATTTTATCTGAACAGGTGCTGCAGGAACTCAGGGCCTATTATATTATATATAAGCCTAAAATATATTTATTTAATGGAAGCAGATCTGGTGTGCCTGTCAGCATGCGCAATATCCAGCACCTGGTACAAAAAGGCGTAGCACAAATCGGGCTTGACAGTAAAAACTATACGGTGCACACCCTGCGCCATAGTTTTGCCACTCACCTGGTTGATAATGGCGCTGATTTACATACTGTAAAAGAATTGTTGGGGCATAGCAACCTGCAAACCACGATGCGGTATATGCACCTTACTTCAACACGTATGCAGGGCATTGTTAATCCTTATGATGCCTTGCCGCAGGGTAAAGAAAATAAACAACCTCATGTAAAAAAATAAAAATGATGTTGTTATGTTATCTTATACAATACCCCGGGCAACGGTGCAGCAGGTATTGCTAAAGCATCATCGGGATACTGCCGCCAGCGCAGCCAATGGTCATGTACAAAAAGTATTACAACGTTTAAAAGTGTGCCGGACGGCTTCTTTAGGTTATCATCTCTACCGTTGCACCAACGAACATTGCGGTCAGCTAAAATACCAATACAATAGTTGCAGGGACAGGCATTGTCCGCAGTGCGGCGCTGTAAAGAAAGAGCAATGGATAGAAGCCAGGATGCAGTAGCTGTTGCCAGTAAAGTATTATCATGTAGTATTTACGATACCACATGAACTCAACAGCCTGGTAATGGGGCATAGAAAAATTTTATACAAACTGCTCTTTGATGCATCCTCACAAACATTACTCAGCTTTGCCAAAGACCCAAAATACCTGGGAGCAACGCCGGGTATTATCAGCGTCCTGCATACCTGGGGACAACAACTGAGCTTCCATCCCCATATCCATTGTATTGTAAGTGGCGGAGGTATAACCAATGATGAATGGAAGGCGGCAACAAAGAATGACTGGCGGTTTTTGTTCCCGGTAAAAGCGATGGGTATAGTATACAGAGCAAAATTTATGCACGCGCTCAAAGCGCTACTGGCAAATGAGACTGTAATACCAAAACCGGGAACGGCTATAAATGCATTAGTAAATGACGTCTATAAAAAAGATTGGGTCGTATATGCGAAGGCACCTTTTGGAGGGCCCCAGGCTGTGATTGAATATTTAGGAAGGTATACCCATAAAGTAGCTATCAGTAACCATAGAATCAGCAGTATCAACGATGAGGCAGGAACAGTAACTTTTGGCTATAAAGATTATGCTGATGATAATAAACAAAAGCAGATGACATTGGGAGGCACAGAATTTATCCGCCGTTTTGAGCAGCATATATTGCCGGAAAGATTTACTAAAATAAGAACGTATGGGTACCTGTGTAACAGAAATCGTCAGCAGCGTATCAATAAGGTACTTAAAAAAATGAAACTGCCTTTGCATAAAGGGCTGGTGACAATACCACAACACCTGTACATAATGGAACGCTATGGCTTTGATATAACGGAGTGCCCTTGTTGCAAAGCAAAAACCCTGCAGCTCCTCAAGGTATACTATCCATGGAAAAAAGCAGATGACGGGTGAAGGCACAGGAATGGATGGCAGAATAACCGTTTTATAAGTAACGTCGCAAAACGTAGTGACAATCCTATACCCGTATATTAAAAACTACTACCAAAACACTGATTAAACCGGCCAAAAAGTTAATTTTAAAACCAATCTTTACGTGATTGATCAAATAAGCGTTCGGAAATAAAGATTGGAAGACCAAAACAAAATAATAAAAGCAATGCAAAGCAAAGTGAAGTTAATACTTACTGCCTAATAGCAAGATTACGGCGTATCGGTCAACTCAAAAGTATACCACAAAGCCCCGTAGCATACATTTATTGCGGGGCTTTATCTGGGGGCTCTGCGGATA
This sequence comes from Chitinophagales bacterium, assembly GCA_038229695.1. GTDB lineage: Bacteria > Bacteroidota > Bacteroidia > Chitinophagales > Chitinophagaceae > JACMLD01. Next base: position 62,096 of record JBBROE010000009.1, read on the forward strand.
CTTTTCTTAGTGTTAGCGGTAATTTTTCGACAGCTCAAGTTTTGAAATTTTTCTCAAAATATCACCATCGAATAAATGATATAAAGACAAATCGCAAGTAAATGACATTAAAAAGTAAAAGCTACTACCTACTTATTTTTTTTCTCATGAACATTAGTATAATGGCGAGAGGACAGGTAAATGTTTTACCCCAAGTCATTTCAAGCAGCCCAGAATTGAAACATCTGTTTGTAGACAGCTTATACATAATAAATTCAGTAGAAGCTAATAGAGCAGGATATGTTTTCATTAAAGCAAATCGGGAAATGCTAAAGAAACTAATTACAACTAAAATTGAAGATTCGGCAAAATCTTATGTTTATGGTATGCAAAGACAATGGCTAACCAAAGGAATTTTTGAATTTGACAAAGTATATACTTTAGGTAATTGTATAATACTCCCCTAAAATCAGACCACGGGCTTAGTTAAAAAATTATTTAATTTAACAAGCTCAAATGAAAAAGCAAACACGAAGAAAATTCAATTCCGCCTTTAAAGCCAAGGTTGCTTTGGAGGCCATCAGGGGACAGGTTACGCTAGCTGAACTGTCCAAGAAATTTGAAGTCAACC
>JBBROE010000010.1:0-62331 GCA_038229695.1 Chitinophagales bacterium
ACACCCCGGAAGCCCATGCCGGCAAGAAATGCTGCCAGCTCATTGTTGTAAATAAGTTCGGTGTTGCGGAACACGGCCGGATTCTGGTTAAATAAAGTTTTAATCAAATTTCGGTGTTTTACCACCTGGGATTCAAACTCTTTCTTCGAATGCAACCAGCTTAAGGAATTATAGTAGGTTTCGGCCACGAATTCTACACAGCCGGTGGCGGCAAGTTGCTGGAAAGACCTGATAACATCCGGTCGATACTGCATCAGCAGCTGAAGCGTGGTTCCACTGATCGAATAAGAGAGATTAAATTTTCCCTTGTACTTTTCGATAAGGGAAAGCATAATTTTATTGGCAGGCAGGTAACATAGCGTCGCCAGCTGGTTCACGACCCGCTCATTGGCTTCATCATTAAAATAGGCGCTCCCTGCACCGATGTCACCAGCTGAATAATTACTCAGCCCCAAAGGAAGATGAACCTTACAAAATAAACTTACTCCATGCATTGTTGCGGATTTTTTCTGACGGACTAAAACTAAACTGGTGGCATTATTTCCTTCGGCCGACTGTTCAGGGTACAAAACCACTGCCAGATATTGACAGCGTCCGGTGTATCCGGGGATAACAGTCAAAAGATGGCAATGTTGTAAAGCAGTCAGGAATGAAACGAAAATTAACAAGGCAGGCAGCCCGACACGGGATATCGATGTTGCGTTATCGGTGTGATCTAAGGTAATGAAAAAATGTCCGGCATGCCTCAATTGCTGGTGAATTAACGAATGCATGTGTTTAAATCCAGGCGCCGATTTGCGGCATCGGGCAGATGCGCCAATTATGAAAGGGGCAAACGGTAATACCCATTTTCCCTTAATTTTACCGACTCAACAAATAAAGATGCCTGAAGATAAAAACAGACAGTTTCTCGATTTTGAAAGGCCTATTAAAGAGCTATTCGATGAAATCGAAAAATTGCAGCAATCTGCTGAGAAAACCAAAATCGATTCCACAGAACTCATCAAAAAATATAAGGACCAGGTCATTGAAAAAAGAAGGGATATCACCCAGCGGCTGAACAGCTGGCAGCGGGTACAGCTGAGCCGGCATCCGGATCGTCCTTACACAATGAAGTACATCGAAAAGATGACGACCAATTTCGTGGAGTTACATGGCGACAGGAACGTACGCGATGACAAGGCGATGGTAGGGGGATTTGCGCAGCTGGGCGATGAAACCGTGATGATCGTAGGCCAGCAGAAAGGTATCAACACCAAGATGCGGCAGCTCCGTAATTTTGGTATGGCTAATCCCGAAGGATACCGGAAGGCCCTCCGGCTGATGCGGCTGGCAGAAAAATTTAACAAGCCGGTCATCACCTTTATCGATACCCCGGGCGCCTTTCCGGGCATGGAGGCAGAAGAACGCGGCCAGGGGGAAGCCATTGCCCGAAACATTTATGAAATGATGCGCCTGAAGGTGCCCGTTATCTGTACCGTCATCGGTGAAGGCGCTTCCGGCGGGGCACTTGGTATTGGTGTGGGCGACCGCGTATATATGCTTGAAAACGCCTGGTACACGGTTATCTCCCCCGAAAATTGCAGTTCCATACTCTGGCGTTCCTGGGAAATGAAGGAGAAAGCTGCTGAAGAATTGAAACTGACCTCGGATAACATGTATAAGTTCGGCCTCGTCGATGGCGTTGTGCCGGAACCGCTTGGTGGCGCTCACTGGGACTATACTGAAGCGGCCAACAACCTGAAAACAGTGCTCATCGATGCCATTCGGGAGCTGAAACAACAGGACCCGCAGGAACGGATCAATAACCGGATTGAAAAATTCGGAAAAATGGGTTTCTGGGATGAGCTGCAGGAATGACAAATAACTCCCGGGGTATATCCCCTTAACAGCCAGGTAATTCCTCACTTTTACCACCACCACCTTAAACCAAACCTTTCATGTCACTCAGTAATCGCCTTCGCGGAACCGGTGTAGCCCTGGTCACTCCTTTTAATTCAGATTTCAGCGTCGATTACGCCGGGTTGAAAAAAATAATTGAGTTCGTCATCACCGGGGGCGTCGAATACCTGGTGACGCTCGGAACCACCGGCGAAACACCTACCCTGCGCAAAGAAGAAAAGATTGGTATTGTAAATTACACCTTCGAGGTCGTTAATGGCCGGGTACCTGTAGTGGTGGGCGTCGGTGGCAACAGTACCAGGGACGTAATAGAAGATCTGTCGGTGTTGCCACTCGATAAGGCGGCCGCGCTGCTGAGTGCCAGTCCGTGGTACAACAAACCTTCCCAGGAAGGACTGTACCAGCACTACAAAGAAATCGCGGCAAACACGATAAAACCCATATTGCTCTATAACGTGCCCGGCAGAACAGGCCGCAACATTGACGCAGATACCGTACTGCGGCTGGCGCGTGACGTGGACAATATCGCCGGGCTGAAAGAAGCCGGGGGAGACATGGCCCAGTGTATGAAAATTCTGCGCGAGAAACCGGAAGACTTTTTCGTCGTTAGCGGGGATGATGCACTGGCGCTGCCGCAGATCGCGTGCGGCATGGAAGGCGTAATCAGTGTGGCTGCCAACAGTTTTCCCAAGACTTTTTCAGAAATGGTCCGCAACGGACTGACCGGTGATTTTAAAGCTGCCAGGGCGTTGAATAATAAACTGATTCCTGCTTACGAGATCTTGTTTGCTGAAAACAATCCCGCTGGCGTAAAGGCATTTATGGCTGAACTCGGCCTGCTCGAAAACGTGATGCGTCTGCCGGTTACCCCGCTCAGTAAGGGATGGCATGCAAAAGTAACCGACTACCTCGCGGATTAAAAAATGACTTACACTGAACCGGAACCGTAAAAACGAATGAAACAGTGAGGTATCACCTAACCGGCATTTTTCTACTCATGTTGTCGCTTTCCGGCTTCTCCCAGTTTTCCGTTTCCATCCGGCTCGCCGGCTGGCCTGCTTTTAAAGAAGGCGATACCCTCTTCATCGCTGGTAATTTCAATAACTGGAACCCGCGGCATCCGTCTTTCAGGTTCAGGAAAGACAGCGCGGGAAATTATTCGGTCCGCCTAACTCATATCCGCGCGGGCACCCTGGCCTTTAAAATAACACGGGGAGGTTGGGAAAGACGGGAGACAGATGAGAAAGGCATGGACATCCTCAACCGCGAAGCGCGTATCACTGCGGATACCACGATAACGGTTTCGGTAGAAGGATGGCAGGATGCTTTTGATCCTCGGCAGCCTCCTCATACGGCATCTCCCCGCGTACAGGTAGTGGACACTGCTTTTGCGATGCCCCAACTCGGCAGAAAGAGACGGATTTGGTTGTATCTGCCACAGGATTACGACCAGTCAGACCGGCATTACCCGGTTTTATATATGCAGGATGGGCAGAACCTGTTCGACAACGCCACCTCGTTTGCCGGGGAATGGGGAATCGACGAATTTCTCGACAAACAGGCTCCGTCGCTGATCGTGGTGGGCATTGACAATGGTGCCGCCCTGCGCATGAACGAATACAATCCCAACGACAGCAAACCGTACGGCAAAGGGGAGGGCAGGGCCTACCTTGATTTTATAGTCAGCAACCTCAAGCCTTATATCGACCAGCATTACCGGACCCTTCCCGCGCAAGCTACCACGGCGATGGCGGGCAGCTCCATGGGTGGACTCATCAGTTTCTACGCGGGTTTGTACTATCCGGGTATATTCGGTCGCCTTGGAATCTTCTCGCCGTCGTTCTGGCTGGTACCGTCCCTGGGCGTTCAGCTTAAAAAGCTGGTCCACCCCCGAGCCAGCAGCAGCCAGCATTATTATTTTTATGGCGGAGAATCAGAAGATGCGCGCCTTTCGAAAGACATGAAAGCGATTGCCGCAAAACTTGAAAAATTGGCCGGCTGCGACGTAAAGGTTGTTACTGACCCGTCAGGGAAACACAATGAAGCCAGCTGGAGCCGCGCCTTTCCGGGGTTTTTCAACTGGCTGCAGCTGCCGCACTAAGCTGCCCGGCATGCCGGTTCAGATTCCCGCCTGAACGGCGAGATAGGTCAGTCCTTCAACTGCCAGATCGGTGCGTGGAAATACCTCCCTGGCCTCACGCTCAAATTCGTGTAACTGTTCATATTTGCTGCTGAAGTGCCCGATGATCAGCCTTCCTGCGCCGGCTTTTACGGCAATCGTGGCCGCCTGGTCGGTGGTGCAGTGGAAACGTTTGGTAGCGCGGTCGGCGAGGTCCCGCAGGTAAGTTGTTTCATGGTACAACAGGCTCACGCCGCGCACATGGTCCGCTAATTTTTCATCATACAGGGTATCTGCGCTATAACCGTAACTGAGCGGGGCCGGGGCGGCCTGGGTAACTGCCCCGTTGGGGATCAGACGTCCGTCGGCGGCTGTAAAATCCCTTCCCTTCTTCAAATCATCGAAATAGGCTACGGGCACCCCTGCTTCAAGGGCTTTTGAAGGCACCACCCGCCTGGGTGCGCGTACCTGGTCAAAGCGAAAGCCCCAGCAGGGAATCCGGTGGCTGACCGGGAAGCAACTGACGCGAAACTTTTCTTCTTCTACCAGTACGCCCGGCTCCAGGGGATGAAAATGCAGAAGATAGGGAAGGGCGGTGTCGGCCACTTTAAGTTGCATATCGATCAGGGCGCGCAGCGGTGCCGGCGCATATAAATGAATATCGTGCTCGCGGCCCAGCAGGCCCATACTCGTAATTAATCCTATAAGACCGAAATAATGGTCGCCGTGCAGGTGCGATATGAAAATGTGGTTGATCCGGCTGCGCCGAATCCTGTATTTCGCCATCTGCATCTGGGTGCCTTCCCCACAGTCCATCAGGAACAAATGTTCGTCAAGCGTGATCACCTGTGCGGTCGGGTGCCGGTCAAAAGCCGGTAGTGCGGAGTTATTTCCAAGAATCGTTACAGCCAGCATAGTTTAAGGAGCGTTGATCAACAGTTGCAAAACTAAGTTGTACAGCATGGATAACAGCAGCGCCACGCTATTATTTCAGGTGAAGCTATGGCACCCGGCGGAAGGTTCAATGCCGCCCGGGCAATAGGCGGAGAAGGGAGGACCGATGCCTGCTGAAAGAATGATGGTAATCTGGTACCCATAACAATATCGGTGTTTCATTTTGTTGATAGTTTACCCCACGTCGAATGCCGGGTCGTCGCTGTCCGCCAGTTCCCGCTCAATTTCTTCCAGCTGTATGATATCGCCGGCTTCACTTTCGGTAGGTGTCACATGCATCAACTCCAATAGGCCGGCATCGTCCAGGCCCTGGGTCACCGAGGTTCGGAGGCTGCATACAATGAAAGACGCATTCTGTTCATAAAATTCCTGCTGAATTTTTACAATCGTTTCCGCAGCAGCATCGCTGAGGGTTTCGATGTCCTGAGCATTGAGCACTACATTTTTGACACGCTTATCGAGGTAAGATCTCAGCGATTGCGCCAATTCTGCTGTCATATTAGCAGCCATATTGGTTTCTCCGATGGTAATGACATGGAATTTTTCTTTGGTATCTGTTTTGACATTCATAATCGTTGCGAAATTGTTCCTGTTAAGCGGTTTGTTAAAATCTTTTAGGTTTATCCCCCAAGCGAGCTCCGGCACGTATAGTATAAGGGCGGAAGGGGGCATATTGCAGTTAGACAGCCGCAACAGGAATCAAAAATATTCGTTATTATTGTATCACCCATAAATCCTGAAAAACATGGATAATAATTTTTCAGCACAAGTAAAGGAAATTATATCGTACAGCAGGGAAGAAGCGCTACGTCTGGGGAATGACTTTATAGGAACAGAGCACCTGTTGCTGGGGTTAATCCGTGAGGGCGATAACACAGCTATCCGCATCCTGAAAAGTTTCAATGTGGACCTGTATGAACTGAGAAAGGAAATCGAACTTGCCGTCAAAGACAAAACCGGTAAAAACATTGCCAACATCAACAGCCTGCCGCTGACCAAGCAGGCGGAAAAAGTGATTCGCGTCACTGTGCTGGAGGCGAAGGCACTAAAGAGTACCACCGTGGAGACTGAGCACCTGATGCTTTCCATTCTTAAGAACAAAGAAAATATAGCGACGCAGATTTTAAACCAGTTTGACGTGGATTACGACCTCTTCAGGAACGAACTCGGTGTCGCCAAAGGCAACGAGACCCGCAGCGAATATTCAGAGGAAGGTGACGACGAGTTTGATGAAGAAAAGAAATATGCCCAGCAAAAATCCAAAGCCGCAGGTGCCGCAAAGAGTAAGACTCCAGTGCTTGACAATTTCGGCAGGGACATCACGCGGCTGGCTGAAAATGGTTCCCTCGATCCTATTGTAGGCAGGGAGGAAGAAATTGAACGCGTTTCCCAGATCCTGAGCCGCAGAAAGAAAAATAACCCGATTCTCATCGGGGAGCCGGGTGTGGGTAAAACTGCTATAGTGGAAGGCCTCGCCCTTCGTATCGTACAGCGCAAAGTTTCACGCGTGCTGTTCGACAAGCGCGTGGTAAGCCTGGACCTCGCTGCGCTGGTCGCCGGAACCAAATACCGGGGCCAGTTTGAAGAGCGTATGAAAGCCATCATGAATGAACTCGAGAAAAACCGCGATGTCATTCTGTTTATCGATGAAATTCATACGATTGTAGGAGCCGGCGGGGCCAGTGGTTCCCTGGATGCCAGTAATATTTTTAAACCCGCACTTGCCCGAGGTGAACTACAGTGCATCGGCGCCTCTACCCTCGATGAATACCGTATGTACATCGAGAAGGACGGGGCCCTTGACCGCCGTTTCCAAAAGGTCATGGTTGATCCGCCGAGTGTTGAGGAAACTATACAGATACTCACCAACATTCAAAGCAAGTACGAAGATTTTCACAACGTCACCTATTCCCCGGAAGCCATTGATGCCTGCGTGAAACTGAGTGATCGCTACATGACGGACCGGCTGCTGCCCGATAAGGCCATCGATGTACTGGATGAGGTAGGTGCCCGTGTGCACCTGAAAAACATCAATGTACCGCAGGATGTAGTGGACCTTGAAAAGAAAATTGAAGACGTTAAAAACGAAAAGAATAAAGTTGTAAAAAGCCAGAAGTTTGAAGAGGCCGCCTCACTCCGGGATACCGAAAAACGGCTGGCTGAAGAACTCGAGAAAGCCAAGAACCACTGGGAGGAAGAAAGCAAACACAAGCGTTACCCAATCGACGAGGACGCCATTGCCGAAGTGGTAAGCATGATGACCGGTATCCCTGTGAAACGCATGGTGCAGGCGGAAACGGACAAGCTCCGGAAGATGAACGAAGATATGCAGGGGATGGTAGTTGGACAGGATGAAGCCATCCTTAAAGTGGTGAAAGCTATCCAGCGTAACCGGGTTGGCCTGAAAGATCCCAAAAAGCCAATCGGAACTTTTATCTTCCTCGGACCGACCGGTGTCGGCAAAACCGAGCTGGCAAGGGCTCTTTCGCGGTATATGTTTGACAGCGAGGATTCACTCATCCGGATCGATATGAGTGAGTACATGGAGAAATTTACCGTGAGTCGTCTTATCGGTGCGCCTCCGGGGTATGTAGGGTACGAAGAAGGCGGGCAGCTGACTGAAAAAGTCCGCCGCAAACCTTACAGCGTTATCCTGCTCGACGAAATTGAAAAGGCACACCCGGATATCTATAACATCCTGTTGCAGGTGCTGGACGATGGGCAGTTGACGGATGGCCTTGGCCGAAAAATCGATTTCAAGAATACGCTCATCATCATGACATCCAACATCGGCGTGCGCCAGTTAAAGGATTTTGGCGAAGGCGTAGGATTTGCAACAGCTTCACGCGTTCAGAATGCGGAGGAAAATAACAAAGCCGTAATCGAGAAAGCGTTGAAACGGACATTTTCACCTGAGTTTCTCAACCGTATCGATGATGTGGTGGTATTTAATTCACTCGACCGCACCCATATCTTCAATATCATTGATATCCTGATGAAAGGGGTGCTGAAACGTTTAGCTATACTCGGTTTCAGCCTTGAACTGACTGAAGAAGCCAAGACTTTTATCGCAGATAAGGGATATGATTCCCAGTTCGGCGCAAGACCGTTGCACCGGGCTATCCAGAAATACCTGGAAGATCCCCTGGCAGAAGAAATCCTGAATGTGACCATTAAGAACGGGGATGTGCTGGTCGCTGATCTCGATAAGGAAAGCGCAAAGATTAAATTCACGTTGAAGGAAAAGGAAAAGCAAATATCTGAAGCCTGATCGATTCAGTAAATTATCGAATGCCGGTACCCAGTGCCGGCATTTTTTTTTTGCCCTCCGGGCGATGAACGCCGAACCTGAAGCATCCCGTCAGATTAGTAAGCGCAGCAGCGCTGACATTCGATGCTCATTCATAATTATTTTTTATGCACTTTTGCAGGAAACAGTATCCTGACTTATGGCGGCGGTTCCCAAGATAACGATTACGATAGACGGCTGGTCCAGCTGCGGAAAAAGTACGCTCGCCCGCCAGCTGTCCCGTGATCTCGGGTATACGTATATCGATAGCGGCGCCATGTACCGGGCCATCACGCTCTATTTTCTGCGTAATCACGTGGACTGGACCAAACACCGCCAGGTGGAACAGGCCTTAAAGAACATCACGCTGGAATTTCGGTCCAACCACAAAACCGGGCAAACCGAAATGTACCTGAACGAAGAAAATGTGGAGTATGTTATCCGTGACCTGGTGGTGGCTGAGAAGGTAAGCGATGTTGCCGCAATCCGGGAAGTGCGGACCTTCGCGGTGGCACAGCAGCAGAAAATGGGATTGCATAAGGCGATCGTCATGGACGGCAGGGATATCGGTACCGTGGTTTTCCCGGAAGCAGCGTTGAAGATATTCATGACAGCCGACAACGCTACCCGCGTAGAACGGCGGTTCCGGGAGTTGTATGAGAAGAACCCCAATATCACCATCGAAGAGGTAAAGGATAATCTTGAAATGCGGGACTATATCGACTCGCACCGCGAGATTAGTCCGCTCCGCAAAGCCGACGATGCCATCGAGCTGGACAACACGCATATTTCCATCAGGGATCAGCTGGAAATGGTTAAGGGTTGGGTAAAGGATAAGCTAGCGGGGGCCGCTCCTAACCCGTGACATCTTGCTGCCATTCGCTCCACTAAAAAAGGCTTGCTCAGCACAATTACCGCAGGAAAAGCATTTCCCGGTATTTCGGCAACAACCATATTTCATCATCAACCAACAGCTCGAGTTTGTCAACTTCGTAGCGGATGGCATCGAAAAATGGCGCTTTTACCTGGCTTTCATACGCGATTGCCCGCGTGCGGGTATTTTCCATGGCGTTCACCACTTTCCTGGCCTCGATCATCCTGGATACGAGGTCACTGATTTTGGTGATATGACCAGAAATTTTTTCGAGGATTTGCCGCTGGTTGATGTAACTGCTTTCAGCAAGACCGACGTCTTTCAATCCGCGGATGTTCGTGAGGAGAATGTTCTGGTATTTTATCGCCGCAGGCAGGATGTGGCTGGTACAGAGTTCTCCCATAATACGGGCTTCGATCTGAACTTTTTTAATGTAGTTTTCCAGTTCAATTTCGTGCCGGGCTTCCACTTCTACCTGGCTCAGGACATCATTATTTTCAAATAGCTGGATGGCTTTTTCCGAAACAAGCGCGTCCAGGGCGAGCGGCGTGGTACTGATATTGGGCAGGCCTCTTTTTTCTGCTTCCTTCTGCCATTCCTGGCTATAGCCGTCGCCCTCAAAAAGTATTTTTTCGCTGGTTACAATGTACTCGCGGATGACGTGCATAATCGCGATTTCCTTTTTCTCGCCTTTGTCGATCAGGTTGTCTACCTCATCCTTGAAGTTCTTGAGCGTTTCTGCCATGATGCAGTTCAGGACGGTCATCGATGTGGCGCAATTCGCTGAAGACCCTACGGCACGGAATTCAAATTTATTTCCTGTGAAGGCAAAGGGTGAAGTGCGGTTTCTATCCGTGTTGTCGAGCAGTACTTCCGGTATGCTGCGGTGCAGATCCAGCTTCAGGATCGCTTCATCCTGTTCATCGAATTTGTCACCGACGCGTTCCTTTACATCCTGCAGCACCTTGCTGAGGTACTGTCCGATGAATACCGAGATAATCGCAGGCGGTGCTTCGTTGGCGCCCAGGCGGTGGTCGTTACCGGCCGAGGCGATGGAAGCGCGGAGTATGTCGGCATAATCATGTACCGCTTTGATACTGTTGACAAAAAAAGTGAGGAACATGAAATTGGTCTTCGGGGTCTTTCCCGGTGCCAGCAGGTTCACACCCGTATCGGTGGCCATGCTCCAGTTGTTGTGCTTACCGCTTCCGTTTATGCCGGCGAAAGGCTTTTCATGAAAGAGGACGCGGAGTTTATGGCGACGGGCTACACGGTCCATGATGTCCATCAGCAAAATATTGTGATCCACTGCTACACTCACTTCTTCAAATATCGGGGCGCATTCAAATTGGGCCGGCGCCACTTCATTGTGGCGGGTGCGCAGCGGGATGCCCAGTTTATAGGATTCATCTTCGAAGTCGCGCATGAAAGCGTAGACCCGCTCCGGGATAGAACCGAAATAATGATCTTCCAGCTGCTGACCCTTCGCGGAAGCATGACCGAAGACCGTTCTGCCGCTGACGACCAGGTCGGGGCGGGCATTGACGAAAGATTCGTCGATTACGAAGTATTCCTGTTCCCAGCCGAGCGTGGCGCTGACCTTTGACACATTTTTATCAAAGTAGTTGGCCACTTCAACGGCAGATTTATTAAGCGCTTCCAGCGATTTCAGCAGCGGCGCTTTGTTGTCCAGGCTTTCCCCGGTATAAGACACGAAAATGGTCGGGATGCAAAGCGTTTTGCCGTTGCCGATTTCGACAATAAAGGCCGGGGAGGAAGGGTCCCAGGCGGTGTACCCGCGGGCTTCAAACGTGGCGCGGATGCCGCCGCTGGGGAACGACGAGGCATCCGGTTCCTGCTGGATAAGCGCTGCACTGTCAAATTCTTCGATAGGGGTGCCGTCACTTTTGATGGTAAAAAAGGCGTCATGCTTTTCGGCAGTGGCGCCGGTAAGCGGCTGGAACCAGTGGGTAAAATGTGTAACCCCTTTGCTCTCGGCCCACTGCCGTACGCCGGAAGCAATCTGGTTGGCCACGGCACGGTCTATTTTTTTACCGCCTTTGCTGGAGGCGGCCAGGCTTTTATAGGCTTCGTCACTAAGGTACTCCCTGGCGGTCTTCAGGGTGAAGACATTCTGGCTGAAGATGGCGGTGACTTTGGCTGACGCTTCCACCCGGTTAAGGTCTTTATTGTACGTGATGTTCTCAAGGGCCTTGAATCGAAGTGACATAGCTGTTTGGTTTAGCGTAAAAATTGAGGTTCAAAATAAGCACATTTGACTGATTGGCTTCCTTTTTTTATCCCGTGGCAGCAGGCGTAAAAAAATCCTCCGGATGGCCGGAGGATTATATAATATGGTAACCGGGGCAGGATATTATACAACTGCCGTCTTAACGGTAGTAATGATGCGGGCGGCAACTTTATAGGGGTCAGCCGCTGAATTGGGGCGACGGTCTTCCAGGTAACCCTTCCAGCCCCTGGCCGGTACAACGACTGGGATACGGATGGAGGCACCACGGTCTGAAACACCATAGCTAAAGTCGTTGATGCTTGCCGTTTCGTGTTTGCCGGTAAGGCGGAGGTGGTTGTCTGCCCCATAAACGTCAATATGCTCTTTAACGACAGGCCGGAACGCCTCGCAGACCGTATCGAAGATAGCTTTGCTGCCTGCGTTACGCAGGGTAGAGTTGGAAAAGTTGGCGTGCATGCCCGAACCGTTCCAGTCTGTATTCCCCAGTGGTTTGCAATGCCAGTTAATGGCAATACCGAATTTTTCGCCGATTCTTTCGAGGAGGTAACGGGCCACCCAGATTTGGTCCCCGGCTTCCTTAGCGCCTTTGGCAAAGATCTGGAATTCCCACTGGCCTGCGGCTACTTCGGCGTTGATACCTTCCACATTCAGTCCTGCTTCGAGACAGGCATCCAGGTGTTCTTCAATGATATGACGGCCATACGCGTTTTGTGCACCAACAGAGCAGTAGTACGGTCCCTGCGGGCCGGGGTAACCAGCTGCCGGAAAGCCAAGTGGTTTATTGGTGCGGGTATCCCATAAAAAATATTCCTGTTCAAATCCAAACCAGAAGTCGTTGTCATCATCGGCAATGGTAGCCCGGCCGTTGCTGACATGGGGTGTGCCATCGGCATTCAGTACCTCACACATAACGAGGTAACCTTCCTTGCGCTGTGGGTCCTTTACCATAAACACCGGTTTCAGGAGACAATCAGAAGACCCGCCCGGTGCCTGTTCCGTAGAAGAGCCATCAAAACTCCACATGGGACAGTCCGCCAATTTTCCCGAAAAATCAGATTCAATTTTCGTTTTACTCCGCAGGCTCTGGGTGGGCTTATAACCGTCCAGCCAGATGTACTCAAGTTTGGAAGCCATAAATAAAAGCAGTTTGAAATATTAAAAAAAATTATAATGTTAATTTTTTACGCAGGATATTGGTTACATACTCGCGAATGTAACAACGAAATGTATTAACAGGTGTTATTTTTATAATTATTTATGCAATCCATTTGTGGATATCCTAGTCTTGTAACTTTATCAGCCAGAAATATATTTTATAAAATTTAATATAATAAGTGTGCCTTCTTTTGTTTTCATGGGTTAGCCCGGAATACTTGCAGAGAGTCTTATTTTTGATGGCTTGCCGTACAACAGGCTTAGGACCATTATGGATTATTCAAATATTATCAGGGAAGCCTGGGAACAATACGATGCTACTAAAATTATCAGGAAGATTGATGACATCAGCCCGATGGTGTCTACCAATTACGTATTCCGGGTAACTTTTGAGGACGATGACATCATTATCGCCAAGCTCTCGTATTTCGGGAAGTATGAATATTTCAAAGAGGACCATAGGATCATCCATACCCTGTCGAACAACCTGTTGTATCCCTATGAAAATTTCCTGGCGAAATCACTGCTGAGGAATAACCGCGTTTATATGTACCGTTACCGGCATGGCAAAACGGATGTGTGGGTAGTCTTTTACAACCCGGTGCGGGTATTGCAGCGTATGCCGCGGCGCCTGGAGGACATGCATATTCGTAAATTCGGACAACAGGCGGGAAAATTTCACAAGGCGTGTTCGCGCCTGCGCAATGTGTTGCCGAAATCCATCAAAACCCTGCGGACCGATATTAATGCCCTGCTGGACATGCTGGAGAAAGACAAGAAAAGGTTCACCCCCGAGCAGGCCGCCTATCTCCGTCATCACTGTGAACTGTTTGTAAAAAACCGCCTCAAATGGAATGTCGGTTCTTTTGAAATCATACCCGTGTTTATAGACTGGAACATTGGCAACTTTTCCGTAACCAATAAGCTTGAATTGTATTCCCGGTGGGATTACGACTGGTTCAGGATGAGTTACCGCATGCTCGATTTCTATTTTTTCAGCCGGGTGGTTTCTGATGCGGGCGACAAGACGGCATTCAGTTACCTCATCAACACCATGATGGAGGATCGCTTTATCCTTTTCCTGCAGGAATACCATAAAGTAAACCCGCTTACGGCCAATGAACTCCGGTTCCTGCGGGAGGCTTACCGGTTTTTCATCCTCAATTACGTGGTTAAAAATGGGAGTTATTTTTTCAGCAGCCAGTATGCAAAAAAAATGCAGGACGAAGCGATGGATATTTACCTGCCGTCGGTAGACCGGGATTTTGACCCGGAAAAACTTATCCAGGCACTCAAAATAAAAGACAGCTGATACGGACTATGATATTACGTGCCATGTTAGAGACTGAGGATTTTAAACAAATCATAGACCGATACAAAATAATTTTTTTTGATGCCTTCGGTGTACTCAAGAATTATGGCGGGCTCATGCCGGGTATTGAACGCACTTTCGCCTATATTGAAGAACAACAAAAAGAGTATTATATCGTCACCAACGACGCCTCCCGCAGCCCGGTACAACTGGCGGAATCTTATCACCGGATGGGCCTCCATGCCATCACCAGTGACCGTATTGTGTCTTCTGGCATGCTGGCAAAAGAATACCTCGATTTGAAAGTGAACGAAGGTATCGTTGCCTATCTGGGTACCATCAATTCTGCGCATTATATAGACAGTTCAGGCCTGCATACGCTGCCGGTGAGCGCGGTCAACCACGCCAATTTTGACCAGGTCAATGCTGTCGTCCTGCTGGACGACGAAGGGTTCAACTGGTTTGATGATCTCAACAAAACCATCAACATTCTCCGCAAAAGAACCATCCCTGCCATTGTTGCCAACACCGACAATACCTACCCGTTATCCGGTAACAACGAAGTGGCCATTGCCATTGGCGGTATCGCGTCCATGATTGAATCCATCGTTGGGAAAAGGTTTATACGCTTCGGGAAACCCGACTCCCAGCTTTTTATGTTTGCCTATGATTTAATCCGGTTCCGGCTCGACATCAGCAAGAAAGACATCCTGATGGTCGGCGATACCCTGCACACCGACATCATCGGCGCCAACAAATTCGGCCTCGACACCGTACTGGTGCTTTCAGGTAACACCCTGCCACAGGATGCAGAAATGCGCATCCGGTCGACCGGCATCGTACCTACCTATATCTGCCGCGATGCTGTCGTAAGCTGATCATCCGGCCGGGTACCTCCGAACAGCAGCAGCAATACAGCGGCCAGCAGCCACTCTTCTGGAATGATTTTATAGCGGACAATAGCACCGGGAAACGGCACGGTATAGCCGATGAGCAGGTAATTGGTCACTGCCAGCACAAGGAAAAGCGCGATCAGCTCCCGCTGCTGCCGGGAATATTTTTTTCGACGGCAGGCCAGTCCCGCATACATCAAAATCAGCAGCACGGCCAGGTTTTCTGCGGTGGCAAAAAGCTGTAACGGCCCCCTGGCCTCCCAGGGAAACGGCCGCACAAAAGTGTTCAGCAAGGCTTCCGGCGTCACCCGTAAAAAACTCAGTGGCGTGGCTTCGAGACGGGTCAGGTTAAAGCGTGTGTTACCCACCAGCGTCATAAAAGCATGCTGCCGCTCTGCTACCAGCGCAGGAATATTGGACGTATGCCAGGGTGACCAGGTCGTGGCTGCAATTACCATAAACAATATCACAAACACGGCGGCAAACGTTTGTTCAGGATTGTAACGGCAACGAACCGAGATGCCCCAGGCGAGCAAAGCTGGAAGCAAGAGGGCGGCCACGGCATCCCTGAAAATTAAAGTGAGTGCCAGCGAGCCCAGGAAGAGGAACAGTGCGGTAGCGGTAACTTTATTGAGCAGGCTCCGGAACGTTACCAGCGAAATACCGCTAAGCAGGATGAGCAACCCCTCGGCCCGGATGCCACTGAGCCAGAAAAGAGCTGGTGGAAAGAGAAAAAGAACGGCGGCTGCCATCCGTCGGTTATTCCTGCCGATAAACGGGGCTGCGACGGTATAAAGCAGGTAAATACCGGCGAAGGATATCAGGTTGAAAAAAACCACGTTCAGGTAATAATTGCCCTGGGTGACGCAGTTGAAAAATGCAAGGAGCTTGGTGAACAGGGCATATTCAAGGCTTTCCATCCTCACGATGGGGTGGAAATAATAAGCTTCATCAGCCGGCACGGGCCAGCGGTTAAATACATCCGTAAAAAACAAACCCGGGGTATGCAGCAGCCGTTTATACTGCAATATTCCATCGTCGTTGAAACCCCAGGTATCGTCCCCTCCATAATATTTTTTAAAAACATAGCCGTACGTGCATCCTCCGGCTATTTTAGCCGCGAAAAAAATAAGGACCTGCCGAAGCGACAGCGGGTAAGCCCTCCGTCTCAACAACCTTTCGATCAACACCGAAAAGAAAAAGCCGGATAATATAACAAGCACTGCGGTCAGGATCTTCGGGTTTAGATTTAATCGCTAAAATAAGGTTTCTTTATCTTGCAATGCCGACAGCCCGGAAACGAAAAAAGAAACTAATTCCGGTTTAATGTAAGCGAACCTAACCTCAGCATGGCCAAAATTTGTTTTGTTTCCAACAGTGCCTGGTCGATCTATAACTTCCGGCTGGATGTGGCGAGAGATTTACTCAGGGCCGGGCACGAGTTGCTTGTGATGGCTGCACACGACGAGTACGCCCAACTGTTGGAAGACGAGGGCTGTATTTTTGTGCCCCTTCATTTCAATAACCGAACAGAAAACCCGGTGGCCGATTTCCGGTTGTATGGCGAACTGAAGCGGTTGTATGCGCAGCATCGGCCGGCGATTATTTTTCATTATGTGATTAAACCGAATATTTATGGCTCACTGGCAGCGGCAGCGCTGGATATCCCCTCTGTTGCGGTGATTACCGGACTGGGTTATGGGTTTACGAAATTAAACCTGCGTTACCTCCTCATTCGCATGCTGTATACGGTTGCACTGAAAAAAACGGCGGAAGTCTGGTTCCTGAATAACGAAGACGCCAATTTTTTTATCGGGCACAATATGGTTGGCGTAGAAAAAACGAGGGTGCTGCATGGAGAAGGGATCAATACGGGTTATTTTTCCCCGCCTGTCAAGGATCCGGCAATGACCGAAAGGAGGAAATTCCGGTTCCTCATGAGTACCCGGCTACTGAAAAGCAAGGGCGTTGCCATTTACGCTGCAGCAGCCCGGATGCTTAAGAAAAAGAATTTCCCGGTTGAATTTCTCCTGATTGGATTTTATGAACAGCATCATCCCGACTCTATCCGGAAGGAAGAAATAGATCGCTGGCAACAGGAGGGCCTTATCAGCTACCTGGGTTTTGCACGCGATGTCCGCGAACACCTGGCAGACGCCGATTGTTTTGTCTTTCCCTCTTACTATAAGGAAGGGGTACCGCGCTGCCTGATGGAAGCCGCCAGCATGCATCTCCCGGTGATCACCGCAGATAACAGGGGCTGCCGGGAAGTAGTGGCGGATTCGGTCACCGGATACCTCTGCGACATGCAAAACCCTTATGACCTGGCCGACAAAATGGAGAAAATGATTAGCCTCAGCGGCGGCGAAAGAAAGCAAATGGGGGTAAACGGGCGGCTGCTGGTAAAGCAGCGTTTTAGCATCGACCGCATCATCGGGTTATACCATGATGCGATCTCCACCCGGCTTAAATGATCCCTACAGGCGCCGGGACCTTCCCTGATCCGGCCGCCGGGTAGTTGATAATTCCATAATAAATATATCTGCGGTCTTTCTCGGGATGCGCTTACTTTTGCGTTTTCAACAAATA
Source organism: Chitinophagales bacterium (assembly GCA_038229695.1). Classification (GTDB taxonomy): domain Bacteria; phylum Bacteroidota; class Bacteroidia; order Chitinophagales; family Chitinophagaceae; genus JACMLD01. The sequence goes on from JBBROE010000010.1 coordinate 17,339, forward strand.
GTATGGAAATAACTGCCGCTACCGCTGCGCAACTAAGGCTGACTGCCGGGGAATTTGACCTCATTAAAGAGAAGCTGGGACGTACCCCTAATTTTACTGAACTCTGCTGTTTTTCAGCGATGTGGAGTGAACACTGCAGTTATAAGAATTCAATTAAATACCTGAAGACGCTTCCGCGCGACGGGAAAAAAATGCTGGTAAAGGCTGGCGAGGAAAATGCCGGCCTGATGGATATCGGGGATGGCTATGGGGTCGTTTTTAAAATTGAGAGCCATAACCATCCCTCTGCTATAGAACCCTTCCAGGGAGCAGCCACGGGGGTGGGCGGGATTCACCGGGATATCTTCACGATGGGGGCCCGGCCGGTGGCCTCCTTAAATTCGTTGCGCTTCGGCAACCTGGCTGAAGCCAAAACACAGCACCTCCTCAGTGGCATTGTACACGGCATTGGCCATTATGGCAATTGCTTCGGAGTGCCGACGGTTGGGGGAGAAATTTATTTTGAAGACTGCTATCATACCAACCCGCTGGTCAATGCGATGAGCGTTGGTATCCTTAAAAACGGTGACACCGTTTCGGCCATTGCAAAAGGAAATGGTAACCCGGTGTTTTTTGTAGGCAGCGCCACGGGTAAGGATGGAATTGGCGGCGCCTCTTTCGCCTCCGCCGAAATTACAAACGAGAGTACAGGCGAACTGCCCGCCGTACAGGTGGGTGACCCGTTCCAGGAAAAAAAATTGCTGGAGGCCTGCCTGGAAGTAATAAAGACAGGGGCAGTCGTGGGAATGCAGGATATGGGTGCAGCCGGTATTATTTGTTCTACGGCCGAAATGAGTGCCAAGGGCGAGTCCGGCATGGTGATTTACCTGGATAAAGTGCCCATGCGGCAAGAAAATATGAAGGCCTGGGAGCTGTTGCTCAGCGAAAGCCAGGAGCGGATGCTGCTTGTAGTGGAAAAGGGCAGGGAGGCCTTGGTACAGCAGGTGTTTGACAAATGGGATCTGCCTTGTGCCTCCATTGGCGAAGTTACCGGCGATGGCCAGCTGCAGTTCTTTATGCATGGCGAACTGGAAGCGTCGATTCCTGCTGTTGAGCTTGTCCTCGGCGGTGGAGCCCCCCAGTACAGTCGCGAAACCAGGGTTCCGGCTTACCTGGAAAAGATACAGGCATTTCAGCCTGCCGCCGTGCATGTGCCGGCCGATCTCTTAGCAGTCGCGCGTCAGCTGGTAGTCCTGCCTAACATCGCTTCCAAGAAATTTGTATATGAGCAGTATGACAGTATGGTGGGTGCCGGCAATTCCTCCACCAATTCCCCGAGCGATGCGGCCGTGGTGGTTGCTAAACCAACAGGGAAGGGACTGGCACTGACAACGGATTGCAACAGCCGGTATGTTTTTGCCAACCCATATGTCGGTGGCATGATAGCAGTCGCAGAAGCTGCCCGTAATATTGTTTGTTCGGGCGGCGAACCGCTTGGCGTCACCAATTGCCTGAATTTTGGTAACCCGTTCGACCCCGAAGTCTACTACCAGTTTGTGCATGCGCTGAAGGGGATGGGTGATGCCTGTGTCCGTTTCGATACCCCCGTCACCGGTGGTAATGTAAGTTTTTACAACCAGGGCCCGGAGGGCGCCGTTTATCCTACACCGACGATCGGCATGGTGGGAATAATGGATTCCGTGGATCGCAAAATGACCCTGGATTTTAAAACACCCGGCGATTATATTTACCTCCTCGGCACCAGTACCGATGATATCGGATCTTCTGAATACCTCCACAAAATAATCGGGGTGGAATACAGTCCTGCCCCCCTTTTTGACCTCGATACTGAATTCCGTGTACAGCGTCTGACCGCTGCGCTGATTGGGAAGAACCTGCTGCAGTCGGCCCATGACATCAGTGAAGGCGGGCTCTTTATTTGCCTGCTTGAATCTTCCTTCAATCACAACCTGGGTTTCGAAGTAACCGCTGACCAGCCTTTGTTACGCAGGGACGCCTACTGGTTTGGTGAGGGGCAATCCCGGATAGTGGTCACCGTGAGTGAAGATAACCGCGATACATTTATCCGCGCGCTGGACAACCATCCCTGCGCGTTGTTGGGAAAGGTAAATGCATCGGGCATTGCGGTAGACGGGGAAGACTGGGGTGCTGTGGCTGGCTGGAAGGAACTCTACGACAATGCCATCGGCAGGCGCCTGTCCGGGTCGCTTGCAGAAGAAGTGCTCCAGGGGTCTTAATTTGACAGCCGTCAACTAAGCTATAACATGGAAAAAAATGCAACCATAGTGGTGACCGGAGCGGCCGGTTTTATCGGCAGCTGCCTCACCGGATTTCTGAATGAAAGAGGATATACGCGCCTAATCCTGGTGGATGAATTTAACCGGGCGGACAAGGTTCCAAACCTGGAACGAAAGCACTTTATCGAAAAAATTGAAAGGGAAGAACTGGCCGGCTGGCTCGAAAGCGAAAACCGCGCTATAGATTTTATCTTTCATATCGGGGCGAGAACGGATACCACGGAATTCGACTATTCAGTGCACCTCCGCCTCAACGTGGAATATTCTCAAATGCTCTGGCGTTATGCCGCCAAAAAAAATATCCCGATGATCTACGCGTCCTCCGCCGCAACTTATGGCGCGGGGGAGTCGGGCTATAGCGATGACCACGATTTGCCGTTTAGTTTACATCCCCTCAACCCGTATGGTATTTCGAAAAACGAATTTGATAAATGGGCCTTGCAGCAGGAGGCTTCGCCACCGTTCTGGGCAGGCCTGAAATTTTTTAATGTGTATGGGCCGAATGAATACCATAAAGGTCGGATGGCGAGCGTAATCTGGCATGCCTTCCGGCAGGTGCAACAGGAGGGGCGGGTAAAATTATTCAAATCGCACCGGCCGGATTACGTAAACGGGCAGCAGCTCAGGGATTTTGTATACGTTAAAGACCTGCTGGATGTGTGTTACTGGCTGATGGAGAATCAGCCGGCATCCGGGTTGTATAACCTGGGAACCGGTAAAGCGAGATCCTTCCGGGATTTGGTACTGGCCACTTTTGCCGGAATGGATACGGAGCCGGAGATTGAGTTTATCGATATGCCGGAAGAGATCAGGGAAAAGTACCAGTATTTTACGGAAGCCGATATGAACAAGTTGCGGCTCGCCGGCTACCGGAATGAGTTTCACAGCCTGGAAAACGGTATTTCCGATTATGTCAGGAATTACCTGCTCCCCGGATCCTACTACTGATCATATTTCAATACCTGCATATGACAAAGAAGATTTCGATCATCGGTGGCGGAAACCTGGGCACAGCCATCGCTGAAGGACTGGTTCAGAGCGGATTTGTTTCGCCTGAAAACATTATGGTGACCAGGCGGAATATCGTATCGCTGCAACCGCTTTCTGCTAAAGGGGTACAGGTGAGCAGCAGCAACGTGGCAGCTGTTGAGTTTGGGGATTATGTGATTCTTGCGGTAAAGCCATTCCAGGTAGCCGATATACTCGCCGGGCTGGAAGGGGTGCTTGATCCGTCAAGGCACACTATTATTTCGGTGATTACCGGGGTGGGAACGGCAGATATGCTGCAGATGCTGAAAAGTCCATTTCCCGTGGTACGGGCCATGCCCAATACAGCCATTGCCATCCAGCAGAGTATGACCTGTATCAGTTATAAAGATGTAAGGGCCGGCGATATCGAGGAAATTATGCAACTCTTTAGCCAGCTTGGTAAGGTAGTGGTTATTGAAGAGAAACTCATGGATGCCGCCACCGTACTGGGCGCTTGTGGTACGGCCTTTGCAATGCGGTATATCCGGGCAAATATCCAGGGGGGTATTGAGATCGGTTTTGATGCGGCCACGGCTAACCTCATCGCGGCCCAGACCGTGAAGGGTGCTGCGGAACTCCTGCTGGTAAAGGGCTCGCATCCTGAACAGGAGATCGATAAGGTAACCACCCCGAAAGGTTGTACTATTGCCGGGTTAAATGAAATGGAACACCAGGGGTTCAGCTCATCCCTGATCAAAGGTATTATGAGCAGCTACCAGAAAATAGCGAAGGGTTAAATGTATTTTTTCCCAACTGTTTTGTGCCTTAGTTTCGTACCGTGAAAAGGAGACTGTTTTACTTAATAGGTTGAGAATCAGGTGATTTTTTTTCAGGGTTTACTGGCAATCTGCTACCGAAGCTACCGGGTAAACCCTTAATTGCGAAACTGTTTTAAAATAAAATTGCTTGTTTTCCGTTTCCGGAAATTGCGTCATAGCCAGCATTATTTTACTTATTAACCATTTCTTTATGAAACGCAACGTGAACCTGATTGTATTGACCTGCGAGATTGCTGCCATCATTATCCTCCATGCGGTAAAAATGAACCAGCATCCTGATCCCGCGCCACTCAGCAGCGTCAGGGCAGCTTCCGGTAAAAGTGCTGCTATCGTAAGGCCGTTTCAGCTCCTGAGTATCAAATAGCCATCCAGGCTTTCTCCAGGCCGTCAAATTTTCTTTTGCAAGTTTTCCACAGCTTATTCAATAACAATTCCAGGTTCGTGAATGGTTGTATCTTTACTTGACCCCGCAGAGCTTTTCTAAGGTTCTACCAAGGTCCATAACCAGCATGTTTGCCATAACGGCAAACGCCTTATGAACGCACCAAATACCACATTTCTCAAACCTGTCCCTGGCATCGATTTTATTGACTGATTTTTAACCGACCATTCTATGGCTAAATTTATTTTTGTTACCGGTGGGGTAACCTCTTCGTTGGGTAAAGGCATCATTGCGGCTTCCCTTGCAAAATTGTTGCAGGCCAGAGGACTGCGGGTGACGATCCAGAAATTTGACCCCTATATCAATGTCGATCCGGGTACGCTCAATCCCTATGAGCACGGGGAATGTTTCGTAACCGACGACGGCGCGGAAACGGATTTGGATCTCGGCCATTATGAACGTTTTCTTAACATTCCCACTTCCCAGGCAAACAACGTAACTACCGGCAAAATTTACCAGACGGTTATTAACAAGGAAAGAGAAGGTGCATATCTGGGCAGAACGGTGCAGGTGGTGCCCCATATCACCGACGAAATCAAGAGAAGGATGCTGCTGCTGGGGCAGGATGGAAAATTCGATATCGTCATTACTGAAATCGGAGGCACGGTAGGCGATATTGAAAGCCTGCCGTTCATTGAAGCCGTCCGTCAGCTGCAATGGGAGTTGCCGGAAGAAGACACCGTGGTGGTTCACCTTACCCTGATTCCTTACCTGAAAGCTGCCAAGGAGCTAAAGACTAAACCGACACAGCATAGCGTAAGGATGCTCAGCCAGGAAGGCGTTCATCCGGATATCATAGCCTGCAGAACAGAAGAAGCATTATCCCCGGAAATACGCCGAAAAATTGCACTTTTCTGTAATGTTAAGCCGGAAGCAGTGATTGAAGCTGCCGATGCCCCGACTATCTATGAAGTGCCCCTGGCAATGATGCGGGAGAAACTGGACCTGATTTGTCTCCGTAAAATGAATATCACCGGATTCAGGGAGCCCGAGCTCAATAAGTGGAAAGAGTTTCTGGACAAGCTGAAATATCCAAAGAGCCGGGTCACCATCGGGCTGATTGGAAAATATATTGAGTTGCAGGATGCCTATAAATCGATCCTCGAGGCTTTTGTGCATGCAGGCGCCATCAATGAATGTAAGGTGCAGGTAGTGAATATCCACAGCGAATTTATCACAGAAGAAAACGTGGGCGAGAAGTTGAGCAGCCTCGATGGATTGCTGGTTGCGCCAGGCTTTGGTTTAAGGGGTATTGAAGGGAAGATAGTGGCCGTTCAGTATGCCCGTGAAAATGGCCTTCCCTTCTTCGGTATCTGTCTCGGTATGCAAATGGCCGTAATTGAATTTGCCCGCAATGTGCTTGGTATAAAAGACGCTCATTCCACGGAGATGAACCCTGATACCCCAAACCCGGTTATCGACCTGATGGAAACACAGAAGAAAGTGACTGCCAAAGGGGGAACCATGCGTCTTGGCGCATATCCCTGCTCGATAGCTTCCGGAACACTTGCGTCATGTATTTATCAATCAGACCTCATCAGTGAGCGGCACCGGCATCGCTGGGAATTCAATAATGCCTACCTGGGCCAGTTTGAAACCGAGGGCATGATTGCAAGCGGCAAAAATCCTGAGAGCAACCTGGTCGAAATTATTGAATTGGTGAATCATCCTTTTTTTATTGGAGTACAATACCATCCTGAACTGAAGAGTACGGTGGAAAATCCACATCCGGTATTTGTTCAGTTTATTCGTGCCGCCAAGGAGTTTTCCGAGAAAAATGCCCAGGTAAAAAACTCCTCGCTCGTAAAGGAAATGATCCAGTAAAAGCGTAAGAAACGGTCCGGCATTTTTAATGCCCCGTCGCCCGGTTTCTGTCGTACAGGCATGTCCGGCGCCATTGGGTTATACGTTGTTTTTCAACGGGTCATGTATCGGAAACCAATACAGCCTTACTCCCTTAAACAACTTATCTTTGCAGCCTCAAAAAAATAAGTACGCATGCAAAGCATGGATAAAAACACGGTGATAGGATTTGTGTTGCTGGCTATATTATTATTTGCCTACCTCTTTATCTCGTCAAAGAACAGCCGCGAGCTGGAGGTTCAGAAAAAACGGTATGACGATTCCATCGCCATGGTCACCAATGCACACCGGGCCATCGAATCGAAGAAAGACAGCGTCGCTTTTGTACCAGTTGCCGATACCAGCGCAGCCGGGAAAATTTTCAACGGTACAGAAAGGATTCTGACCGTTGAGAATGATGTGCTCCGTGTTGAATTTACCAATAGGGGCGGACAGGCAAAAGCGGTCCACCTGAAAAAATACCGTTCATCGGACAGTGCCCTCGTGCAGCTGGAGAATGGAGCAACGGATAACCTTTCCTATGCCATCAATACAACAGGCAAGGAAAAGGCGAGTGCGCAGACAGCTGACCTGTTTTTCAATGCAGGCACTGTCGAAAACAAACCAGATGGCAGCCAGGTGGTCAGTTTCACCGCCGAGGTGAATCCCGGCCAGGTTATCCGGCACCAGTATACCATCCGGCCAGGCAGTTACCTCGTGGACTGGGATATCACCCTATCCGGCGCGGATAAGTTGCTTACTGATCGCGCCATGAATTTTCAGTGGAAACTGAAAGCCGTTCAGCATGAAAAATACACCAAGTACGAACGGCAGCAGTCGCAGATTATTTACCTCCAGGATGACGGCTACGATTACAATACACTTCTGAACAAAACTGAGAAAAAATTTGAGGAACCCGTACAGTGGATCAGCGTTAAGCAGCAGTTTTTCAATACCACGCTTATCGCGAAGAACAAATTTGACGGGGGTATCATCCGGTGGACCCACGTGTCAGCCGATGACAGCACCAACCTCATCACCCAGGCTGATGCCAGCCTCAATGCAAAAGTGCCCGCGGGGGCCGTGGCGACGGTGCCGATGGAAATCTATTATGGCCCCAACGACTACAGTATTCTCCGGCACTCAGGGGTTAAAGACATGGACAAAATCATTAACCTGGGACAGGGGATGTACGCTTTCGTGCGACCCATCAACCAGTTTATAATTATGCCGGTGTTCAATTTCTTTAAAAGTTTTGTAGGCAGTTACGGGTTGGTTATCGCTTTGCTGACGATATTTATCCGGCTTGTTACTTCCCCGCTTGTCTACACGAGTTATCTCAGCGGCGCAAAGATGAAGGCCATGCGCCCGGAGCTGGATATCCTGAAAAAGAAGTTCCCGGACCAGCAGCAATTTGGAATGGAGCAGATGAAATTATTCAGGGAGGTGGGTGTGAACCCCCTGGGTGGATGTATTCCCGCGCTGCTTCAAATCCCCATCTTCTTTGCCCTGTATAGCCTGTTCAATTCAAGCCTGGCCTTACGCGGTGAGAATTTTTTATGGGCGAAGGATTTGTCCACCTACGATGTAATCGCCAGGCTGCCATTCACAATTCCAGCTTATGGAGATCATGTCAGCCTTTTTACGATTACTGCAGTGGCGACAAGTTTTCTTATTTCGATTTATAACATGAACATGACGCCTGATCAGAATAATCCTGCGCTCAAGTACATGCCCTATATATTTCCTTTTGTGTTGCTGTTTATTTTTAACAGCCTGCCCGCGGCACTGACCTGGTATTATACAGTTTCCAACCTGATCACACTATTGCTCCAGTGGGTGATCCAGAATTATATCATCGACCATAACAAAATACTGACGAAACTGGCAGAAAACCGTAAAAAGCCAAAGACAAAGTCCAAGTGGCAGGAACGACTGGAACAGATGCAGGAATCCCAGAAAAAAGTGCAGGATTTAAAAACCCGGTCAAAGGGAAAATAAGGGAATCTTTCACCAAAATTGTACAATGATCAATCAACCGGCGAAGCGTTTGTACGTGTGGTTTTGCCTTAGCATTTGTGCACTGGGCGTTTCGGGGCAACGAAAGGTTGAAGAACTTACTATGGTCTATGATGCCGGGATCAGCAATGGAAAGTCGAAACCGGTTAATCCGGTTGATGGAGCGACCGCTACGGTATTTATTAAAGGCATGATGAGCAGGTACGACATGAAAAGTATCTATGCGTCGTCTACGTCTATTCACGACGCCCGCACCGGTACCTCCGTAATATTGCAGGAAATCAGCGGTCAGAAATTGCTGATTAAGCTAAACGCTGCAGAGTGGAAGGAAAAGAACCAGCGTTATGATGACCTCGTTTTTACCAACACAGGGGATACTAAAACCATTGCTGGTTACAAATGCATAAAAGCGACCGCGACATTACAAGACGGTTCGGATTTCATAGTGTACTATACCAAAGATCTGATTCCTGCAAACGACAGTTACAGCCCGGAATTCAGGAACCTGAAGGGGTTGCCGCTGGAATATGAAATGAAGCAGGGGAATATGTTGATAAGGTATGCTCTCTCGTCTATTAGCATGAATCCCGTACCCATAGCTACGTTTGATATACCCAAAAACGGCTATCGCGAACTCAACTATCAGGAGAGTAAGAAATTGGGTGCTGTAAAGTAACAGCGGAATAAAACAGGGAAAATTTAATGGTGAAGGGGTATCTTAACGTTAAGCAACTGCAGACTGGAAGATTGTGCAGGAATTTTATAACGGTAAGGCAGAATATACGTCGTATTGCCTTTCTGATAAGTAACAAGCGAATTTACAGCTATACTGTTCCTGGTTCTTTCCTGCCCGAAAGCCATACTGCCGTGATAAACGGGGCCGGCTTTCATCGTGAAACCGTTCGTCGTCCGGATGGGCATGAAAGCAGGCCTGATGGTCTTTGTAGTGGATTTCGAACCACCACCACCCATGCTGGCAACCGCAAAAACACCGGAAACCAGCAACACCGGCATCAGCGATTTTTTAGCCAATAAGGAAAGTATGGAACCGAATTTTAACATCAGAACAAAAATAACTAAAAATAATGCCAAAACAACTGCCCTTGGGGTTTTATTTTATAATTCTCTTAACCTTATTAAAAACCGGTTAAAATAGGCAGTTTTCATCACATATTGGCTTAACTTTCAACAACCCGTCATCCATGAGTGAACATTCATCTCGCAGAGACAAAGAAGAACTTCGGGAATTGTTGCGGCAGTTTCAGCACCTTAAATCGGGCCGCCCTCACACATTTCTCGAGGAAGATGCTTTCGAAAAAATCATAGATTATTTTGATGACGCGGAAAACATGCCGCAAGCCATTGAGGCCGTCGAGCTGGCGACCTCGCAATATCCCTACTCCTCGTCTCTCCATCTTAAAAAAGCCGATTTGTACATCGCCGCCCGACGTTATTCGGACGCTTTGGAAATACTTGAAAAAGCGGCGATTCTCGACAGCAGCGATATCAATCTTTATATTCTGAAGACGGATGCCTACCTGGCGCTTGATCAACAGGAGAAAGCGGTCCAGCTCCTGGAAAATGCCCTGGAACAGTTTGAGGGCAGTGAGCGGATAGAATTGCTTTTCGAACTGGCTGACGTGTATGATGACTACGAAGAATTCGATAAAATATTCGACTGCCTGAAATTAATTCTGGAGCAGGATCCCTGCAATGAAGAGGCCCTGTACAAAATCTGTTTCTGGACTGATTTCACCGGCCGTAACGAGGAAAGCATTAAAATGCATCTCCGCATAATTGATGATTTTCCTTACAGTGAACTGGCCTGGTTTAACCTCGCTGCCGCCTACCAGGGGTTAAAGCTTTATGAAAAAGCTATCGATGCTTACAAATACGCATTGGTCATCGATGAAAAATTCGATTATGCTTACCGCAACATGGGCGATGCGTATATCCGGCTCCGTAAGTACAAGGAAGCCATTGAAGTCCTTGAAAAAGTAATGGAACTTACCCGCCCCGAAGAAGTGCTGTACGAAGCCATTGGCTATTGTTACGACCGGCTCAAAAATAACGCCCAGGCCAGGTTTTACTATCGCAAGGCTACCCACCTGAATCCGGGCAATGGGAAGCTGTTTTATAAGCTGGCCCGTACATACATGAATGATCAGCAGTGGCAGCAGGCAGTAAAACAGCTTGAATCGGCTATGCAAATCAACAGGAACTATCCTGATTATAATTTGGCCATGGGTGAATGTAAAATGAATCTGGGAGAAATGCGGGAAGCCATCCAGTGCTTTTCTGTAGTCGTCCGTGCCCGGCCGAAAAGCAGTGCCGGATGGGAAGCATTGATTTGCTGTCTTTACTTCGGGGGCTTTTATGACGAAGCTGCGGAGCAGGTGCAGGCAGCGCTGAGGCATACTGATAATAAACCGTTATTCCTGTATTTCTATAGTTCTATTTGCTTCGCCTCCGGTAAAACTAAGGAAGGCCTGCTGCAACTGGAAAGAGCATTGCATAAATCTCCGAAAGGGGTGAAAAAATTTGTTGCCCTCAATCCCTCCATACTGCAGCACCAGCAGGTGGTGGATCTCCTTGCGAAATTCAGAAGAAAGAAAAAATAGCATTCGCAGGCAGCCCTTATTTTAACGGTATATCTTTTTTTACTTCCTTATTTTTGCGCGGCATACGGTCACCCGTTTGCTTCAGTCTTTATACCAATAGCATGAATTTTAATCTTTCACAGATTCCCGAAAGGACGGCCCAGCCACGCAGCAACGGCTTAACGATGGTGATGGACAAAGGCCTAAGCGTTGAAGAAGCCAGGAATTTCCTCAGCGTCGCAGCAGCACACGTAGACATCATCAAGCTGGGATTCGGAACCTCTTTTGTTACCCCGAGGCTCAGGGAAAAACTTGAACTGTACCAGGCCCATAACCTTCCTGTTTATTTCGGGGGCACCCTGTTTGAAGCCTTTCTTGTTCGGAACCAGTTCCAGGATTATATTAATGTTTGCAGCGAATACGGCATTTCTTATATGGAGGTGAGTGATGGTTCTGTTACCATCCCCCACGCCGAAAAGTGTGGGTACATAGAAAAACTGACGCGCTACGGTACGGTGCTGAGTGAAGTCGGCAGCAAAGATGCTGAGCACATTATTCCTCCGTATAAATGGATCGAGTTGATGCGGGCAGAGTTGGCAGCAGGCGCTACCTATGTTATTGCGGAAGCGCGCGAAGCCGGCAATGTAGGTATTTATCGGGGCAGCGGTGAAGTGCGTGAAGGACTCGTGCAGGAAATCCTGACACAGATACCGGCCGAAAAGATTTTATGGGAAGCACCGCAGAAAAGTCAGCAGCTGTATTTCATAGAACTCATAGGGGCCAATGTAAACCTCGGCAACATCGCACCTACCGAAGTGATCCCGCTGGAAACGATGCGCCTTGGCCTCCGGGGCGATACCTTTGACCTTTTTCTTGACAAGAGCCTAAAGGCATGAAACAATTCGGACTGACAGGCTATCCACTTAGCCACTCTTTCTCAAAAAAGTATTTTGCTGAAAAGTTTCTTCGGGAAAATATAAAGGACTGCGTGTACGATAATTACCCGTTAGGCTCCATCGGCGATCTTCCTGGACTGCTCCGCGACAATCCTGATCTTTGTGGCCTCAATGTTACGATTCCCTACAAGGAAACGGTACTGCCGATGCTGGATACGCAATCACCGGTGGTATCTGCTATTCAGGCGTGCAACTGCATCGTCATCCGCAACGGCCGCCTCCATGGCCACAACACCGATGTCATTGGGTTTGAGCGATCGTTGCTGCCGAAACTGAAAGGACAACACGATAAAGCCCTGGTACTTGGAACTGGCGGATCAGCAAAAGCAGTTGCATGGGTAATGGAAAAAAGGGGTATTCCTTACCGTTATGTATCGCGAAAGCCGGTGGCCGGCGGGCTGACCTACGCTGAGCTCAGTCCCTCGGTAATGGAGCAATACCCCCTCATCATCAACACCACACCGCTGGGCATGTTCCCGGAAACCGGCAATTGCCCGGATATACCTTACGGCGCGCTTGGCAACCGTCACTATTGTTTTGACCTGGTCTATAATCCTGACGAGACGTTGTTTCTTAAAAAAGCCGCGGCACAGGGCGCCCTCGTCAAGAACGGGGCGGATATGCTTGTTATCCAGGCCGACGAAAGCTGGGCCATCTGGATGTCGGGTCAACCGCCAAACTGAAGCAGGACAGCTGGCGGAACCGCTGAAATTTTCTTTCCCTTGTAATCGTAACAGACCATGCCCGACCGCGCCGTGGCGACCAGAATGATTTTGCCTGCCTCATTTTTTTCCAGCCGGTAATAAAAGTTAAAACCCACCGTGTTGAAGTCGGCCAGCCAAACCGAGGCCGTCACCACATCTCCATAAAATAATTCTTTTTTAAAAATAATCGCCACATCAGCCATTATCAACCCTGTTCCGGCAAAATTCATCTCTGAATAACCAGCCCCGCGCAGGCATTGTATCCTGGCTTCATGGAGGAGGGAAAGGACCTTGTCATTCCCAACATGACCGCCGTAATTCAGATCCGTGATGCGAACGGGAATCTCGGTGGTAAAGGCAGGTTTTTCCGGTAAATCAATTTTCATTCTGGCCATAAAGCAATGTTTTAGGGCAAGGGTCTGCCACAATTATTCATGCGCATATCCGTGCCGCTGAAGGAAGGTGATTAGCTTATCCGCAGCTTTTCTACGGTGACTATATTTACCTTTTTCTTCAATGGTCATTTCAGCAAATGTGCGTTCAGCGCCTTCGGGTATAAATACGGGGTCGTATCCAAAACCAAGTTTACCGGAAGGCCCCGCTGCAATCCTGCCGGGGCAAATGCCTTCAAACTGGTATTTCCTGCCGCCGAGGATAAGAGAAATGACCGTCCTGAATTTTGCATTTCGGTTGTCCATTCCTGATAGCTTCTCCAGCAGTTTGCGGGTATTGTCGGCGGGCGATTTGTTTTCGCCTGCATAACGCGCGCTCCGCACACCTGGCTCGCCATCCAGGGCATCTACCTCCAGGCCGGTGTCTTCGCTGAAGCAATCACCGCCCAGTAATTTATATATGGTCGATGATTTCTCCTCTGCATTAGCTTCCAGGCTGTCATGCGGTTCAGCAATATCGATGGTAATGCCTGCTTCTGCAAGGCTTTTGAGGGTAAAGGCATTCCCAATGGCCACCTGCATTTCGGACAGTTTATGCGCATTATTCGTAGCAAAGACAAGTACCATAAGCAGGTTGTTACAGCATAAAAATTTTCTTCAGGCAGTTCCATAACTGGCTTTTAAGCGCTTTGCCCTCAGCGCCGGGCTGGTTCATGATTTCAGCAGATGGTGAAATAACGATGTTACAACCCGCTGCGGGGTACACTGTAAGCAGGGTAATATCCGGCAGGCCCACCATTGCCGGCTGCACGCCAAACAACAGGAGGGTATCGCAGGGGACTGTGCTGAGCAGGGCGGTAAAGACCACGGTCTGCCGCGCCGTATTGATAATGGCCACGTCTGCCAGGTTCATCCGGCAGGCCTGGAGTATACTGGTCAGGAAGTTCAGCGCTGCATCCGGCAGGAAGGCGTCTGCCGGATAATTTACCAGCAATACGGTGCGGCGGTGGTTACTACCGAGGTATGCTGGCTTTACTGGCTCCCCGTCCGGCATCATGCCGGCTGCAGGTCTGCTCTCGTCCGGCGTAGCCACAAGTGAATGCCCGTACAACTCCTGCATGAGCTCAGGTGTCAGTATAACTTCATTAATATCCATCGTTTCCCCGTTAGCTGTAACAATGACATGGGCATAGTCCGGCTTATTTAATGCTGAACGTTTGTTAGTTTTTTTTGTGCCCCACGCAATAGTTTGTTTCTTTGTGCAAAATTAAGGCAATATGACGGGTACTTTGGACATACAGGTCACAAAAGCAGTGCACAGCAAATTGAAGGATACGCCGCTGGAGAACATTCCTTTTGGCAAATATTTTACGGACCATATGCTGGAAGCTGATTACGAAAACGGGGAGTGGAAAAATATTGAGATAAAACCCTACCAGCCGCTGCTGCTGAGCCCTTCCTGTGCAGCGCTGCATTATGGACAGGCGATTTTCGAAGGAATCAAAGCCTTCCGTAACCAGGATGGGGGCATTGGTATATTCAGGCCGCTGGACAATTTTAAACGTTTCAACCTGTCTGCCGATCGAATGCAGATGCCACGCATTCCGCGGGAAATATTTTTGGAAGGTCTTATCCGCTTGCTGCAGATTGATCGCAACTGGATTCCGGCAAAGGCTGACCATTCCCTTTACATCCGGCCATTTATGTTTGCCTCCGAAGAAGTGATCGGCGTAAAACCCTCCGATACCTACAAGTTTATGATCCTGTTAAGCCCGACAGGTCCTTACTATGCCGCTCCAATGCGCATCTACGTGGAGGAGAAATATGTGCGCGCTGTGGAAGGCGGGGCAGGGTTTGCTAAAAATGCAGGCAATTACGGGGCAGTGATGTTGCCTACTGCGGAAGCAAAAAAGAAGGGCTACGACCAAGTATTGTGGACAGACGCCAAAACGCATAAGTACGTCCAGGAAATCGGGACGATGAACGTTTTTTTTATTATCAACAACAAGGCGGTCACACCCGGCCTTGAGGAAGGGACGATACTGGACGGGGTAACCCGCAGCAGCGTCATAACCCTGCTGGAGGAAATGGGCTGCCCGGTTGAGCAGCGCCCCTTGTCGATCGATGAAATCACCGCGGCTTACCAGGCCGGGGAACTCCGGGAAGTTTTCGGTACAGGCACTGCGGCTACGGTTTCCCTGATTAAGGAATTGAAATACCGTGAGCTGGACATGCATTTCGACGTCGCTTCCTGGACCATAACGCCGGAAATCAAAAGGAGAATGACGGATATCAAAGAGGGCAGGGAGCCCGATAAATGGGGTTGGATGGTCCCTGTTTATTAAAAGCAGCCTGTTTCAGGGTCAAGCAAAGCCCCGGCGGAGGGTTTTGTTGAAAACTTGGTAAAAAAGAACCGTTCTTTTTTTCATTATTGGTCTTCAGCCCTTACCTTTGCCGTCCCAAATAAAAAAGGTACGAATGCCTACAATACAACAATTAGTACGTAAAGGAAGAGAGATCATCAGGGCAAAAAGCAAGTCCCGTGCTTTGGACGCGTGTCCGCAGCGCAGGGGTGTATGTACCCGCGTATATACCACCACGCCTAAAAAGCCGAATTCAGCGCTCCGTAAGGTAGCCAAGGTTCGGCTGACCAATAAGGTGGAAGTCATTGCCTACATCCCGGGGGAAGGACATAATCTGCAGGAACACTCCATCGTACTTATTCGTGGGGGCAGGGTAAAGGATTTGCCGGGTGTACGGTATCATATCGTGCGCGGAAGCCTGGATACTGCCGGTGTAAAAGATCGTAAGAAGAGCCGTTCCAAATACGGTACAAAAAAGGATAAAGGCGGTAAAAAATAATTCATTCAATGTTTTGCTGCGGGAGCCCCGCATATAAATTAAGACACCATGAGGAAAGCACAAGCCAAAAAATTACCACTGGCCCCAGATGCTAAATACAATGATAAAAATGTGACCCGTTTTGTGAACAACATCATGTGGCAGGGTAAGAAAAGCGATGCCTTCACTATTTTTTACGATGCCATTGATAAAGTGAGCAAACAGACCAGTGAAGACGGGTATGACATCTGGAAGAGGGCCCTCTCCAATGTTACTCCTTCTGTTGAAGTGCGCAGTCGCCGGATAGGTGGAGCGACTTTCCAGATTCCTGCGGAGGTGCGTACCGACCGCAAAGTTTCCCTCAGCATGAAATGGCTCATCCGTTTCAGCCGGGAAAGAAACGGCCGCAGCATGGCGGATAAATTGGCCAACGAGATTGTGGCTGCTGCAAAAGGTGAGGGTGGCGCATTCAAAAAGAAAGAAGACACCCACCGTATGGCTGAAGCCAACAAGGCTTTTGCTCACTTCAAGATCTAACCTTATTTCAATGCATAAGAAAAAGCAGTCACCAAGTGGCTGCTTTTTTATTGACTTTACGGTAAGGCCACCTCGTTTGTGCTTTGCGGTATTTAAAGAATGGCCTGATACCTGCCGCAAAAAATGCCGCCCTTTGGAGGGGCGGCAGGATAGGCTGAAACAGTACAATAATGTTTGATCGGTTTATTTGGTGGCCTTTTCAGATTCATACTTGGCAAAGGCATCTGCACTCAGCACTTCTCCCTTTATCTTCAGCTCCATCGGCTGGGCAGCACCCGATACTTTCACATAGATAGTCTTGTCGAACGGGCTTGGGGCGGCCGCATTGAAGCCTGCCTTAATCTTGCTGTTTTTGCCTTTGGCGATCGGCTGCTCTGGCTTAACGGGTGTAGTACAACCGCAGCTGGCCGTGGCCGATTCGATGACAACGGTCTTCGGTCCGATGTTTTTAAACTCGAAATCATACGTAACCGGAACCCCCTGCTTAATCTTGCCGAAATCGTGTACTTTCTCCTTAAACTGGATTAAGTCTTCTGCTTTCACAACCGGCGTCACCGGTGGCGGAGCCTGGCAAAACGCGGTGGCCGAAATAAACAATAAGGCAACAGGTATCAATAATTTTTTCATGGTATAATCAGTTTGATTTTTTTAACAAGTCCACGCCCTGGTTTTCAGGTGCGGCTGTAGTCGGCGCCTTATATACAGTGCCTTTGATGGTAATTACTTTGGTCTGCCCTCCGTTATAAATGACCGTAACGGTTTTCTCGAACGGGCCTTCGTTGTAGGCGTTATAACCCACGGTAATTTTTGAAGCGGTATTGGGTGCAACCGGCTCATGTTTCCATACCGGTGTGGTACATCCGCAGCTCGCCCGTACATTTTCAATTTTCAGGGTATCGGTCCCGTCAGGATTTGAAATACCGAATTCATGCGTTACCGGACGCCCCTGGGGAATTTTGCCAAAATCAAACAAAGTTTCCTTAATAGCTAAAAGTTCAGGCGCGGGTTTCACGGCGGCGGAACTGCCCTGGGCGATGGCGAAATTGACCATCAGCGCAGCAGCAAACAGAGTAAGTAGTGTTTTCATGAATAAAATTTCAGGTGTGTTATTTAACGACAGTTAAAATTACATATTGTGCCCTACCCGGCATAGTCTTTTTTGACCCGGGCAGCGATATTAACAAAACTACAAAAACGGCCGGGGTTCTGCGCCGTTATATAGCGGAGTGAACGGGTGATTTTAACGTAACGCGGCACCCGCTTTTTGTTAATTTTTTGTGGTTAGCTGCTTTAAAAATTGCCGTAGGTTTGTTCCATGGAATACAACACCGCTTCGGGAATGGCAACGCTGGACGAGTTGTCGTTCGACCATTTCCGCAATGAGGTATTAAACGATTTTAGGCTTGCCTGTGAAAGCCGGGAAGCCAGCCTGATAGGCAGGAAGGAAGTCCTGACCGGGAAAGCGAAATTCGGGATCTTTGGAGATGGAAAGGAAGTGCCGCAGGTGGCCATGGCGAAATTTTTTAAGCCGGGTGATTTTTACAGCGGCTACTACCGAGACCAGACCTTTGCCTTTGCCACGGGCGCTGCCAGCATCCAGGAATTTTTTGCGCAGTTGTACGCCGATCCCGATAGCCAGCATGACCCCCACAGCGCCGGGCGCCAGATGAATGCCCATTTCGCCAGTGAATTTATCGATAAAGCCGGGAATATTGCCGACCTGGTTAACCGGAAAAACCTGTCGGCAGGTATGGCCCCTACGGCCGCCCAGATGCCGAAGGCCCTGGGACTGGCCTGCGCCTCCAAAGCGTTTCGCAACATCCCGGAACTGAAGCAGTTTCCCGGCCTTTCCCAGAACGGAAATGAGGTGTGCTTCTGTACGATAGGAGATGCCTCCACCAGCGAAGGACAGTTTTTTGAAGTCATTAATGCCGCCGGCGTCCTTCAGGTACCGCTGGCCATTTTTGTCTGGGACGATGGCTATGGCATATCCGTACCCACCGAACTGCAGACAACCAAGGGCTCCATCTCTGAAGCGCTCCGCGGGTTCCAGAAAAAAGAAGGGACCAACGGAATTGATATATATCGCGTCAAGGCCTGGGATTATGCCGGCATGTGCGAAGTGTTTGAAGCCGGCCTGCAAAAAGTCCGTAATACCCATGTACCGGCACTGTTTCATGTGGAGGAAGTGACCCAGCCCCAGGGGCACTCTACTTCGGGTAGCCACGAACGCTATAAATCCCCCGGCCGCCTTGAATGGGAGCGTGAATGGGACGCCAATAAAAAAATGAAACAATGGCTGGTAGAAAATCAACTGGCCTCCCTGGAGGAACTGGAAGAACTGGAAACCGCGGTAAAAGATACCGTGAGAAAAGCCCGGAACCGCGCGTGGGAAGACTACCAGGCGCCGCTCCGCAGCCAGGTAGCCATGACCAGGCAACTGCTGCAACCGCTCGCTGATCAGCTGCCCGATCACGCCGTGCCTTTACTGAAATCGCTCAAAGAACTGGAAGCGAACCGCGAACCGAACCGGCGCGACGTAATGAAGGTGTTGTACCAGGGAATCCTCCTGGCCGGAAAGCATTCTGCGGCAGCGGCCATTCAACATTACTATAGTGACTTGCTCAAAGAAAATGCGGCATTATACAACTCAATGCTTTATACCAGCGGCCCAAAGTCGGCGCTCAACGTCCGGGAAGTGGTAGCGGTCTATTCCCCCGATGCGCCGGTAATTAACGGCTACGAGATCCTCAACCGGTATTTCGACCAGCTCTTTGCAGCCAATCCGAAAGTGATGGCTTTCGGGGAAGACCTCGGCTTTATCGGCGACGTCAACCAGGGCTTTGCCGGGCTGCAGGCTAAATATGGAAAGGAACGCATTTCAGATGCGGGGATCCGCGAAACCAGCATTATGGGCCAGGGGATCGGCCTCGCACTGCGTGGCCTTCGCCCGATTGCCGAGATTCAATACCTCGACTACCTCGTTTACGGGCTGCAGCCGCTTACCGATGACCTGGCCACCATGCATTACCGCAGTGCCGGCCGCCAGGTTGCGCCGCTCATTGTACGCACCCGGGGCCACCGGCTGGAAGGTATCTGGCACAGCGGCTCGCCGATGGGGATGATCATCAATTCGCTCCGCGGTATGCATGTGTGTGTTCCGCGCAATATGGTGCAGGCAGCCGGAATGTACAACACCCTGCTCCAGGGCAATGATCCCGGTATCGTCATCGAAAGCCTCAACGGCTACCGGCTCAAGGAAAAATTGCCCGGCAACCTGGACAGCTTTACCGTTCCACTTGGCGTGCCCGAAATCATTAAAGAAGGAAATGACATTACCGTGGTTTCCTATGGTTCGATACTTCGAATTATCAGCGAGTCTGCACTCGTCCTGGAACAACTGGGCATCAGCTGTGAAATCATCGACGTCCAGACCCTCCTTCCGTTTGACACCGGTCACCGCATACTCGAATCCCTGAAAAAGACCAGCCGTATCGTGTTTATCGATGAGGACGTGCCGGGGGGCGGGGCGGCCTATATGTTTAACAAAGTAATGGAAGAACAGCATGGCTACCGCTGGCTGGATACGGCGCCCCGTACCCTCACCGCCAAAGATCACCGGCCGGCATATGCCAGCGACGGGGACTATTTCAGCAAACCCAATGCAGAGGAAATTACGGCGGTGATCCTGGACATGATGGCTGAATAAACCCGGGAGGGCCGTGGCGCCAGCCAAAAAAAAATCCCCCCGTTGCCGGAGGGATAATATCCTTGCATCACGGCGTTATTTGAGGTTGTGAAATACCTTCTGCACATCTTCATCCTGTTCCAGTTTGTCGACCAGTTTCATCACATCTTCCGCATCGGCCTCATTCAACTCCACGGTAACCGTCGGAATCCATTCCAGCTCACTGCTCACCGGGGTAATGCCTTTTTCTTCAAGCGACTTCTGCAGGCTGCCGAAGTCCGTGAAACCGCAACGAAGCACCAGCAGCGCTTCCCCGTTTTCCCCATTGCTTTCGCCCATTTCATCGAGCCCGGCATCGATCAGTTCCAACTCCATTTCTTCTGCATTGAGCCCTTCATGCTTTAATTTGAAAACACCCATTTTTTTAAACTGGAAACTTACGCTGTTGCTGTTCCCCAGTGTGCCATGACCCTTATTAAATATCGATTTTACATTGGCCACGGTCCGCACATGGTTATCGGTAGCGGTCTCGACCAGGATGGCAACGCCGTGCGGTCCGTATCCTTCGTACAGGATTTCATCATAGTTGGTCATCTCCTTGCCCTGGGCCCGCTTGATGGCCGCTTCCACGCGGTCTTTGGGCATCCCCACACTGCGTGCATTCTGGAAGCAGCGGCGGAGAGCTGGGTTCATGGAAGGGTCCGGTCCGCTGGCCTTAACAGCGATGATGATTTCCTTGCCGATACGCGTGAACTGCTTGGCCATCCGGTCCCAGCGGGCAAACATCGTAGCTTTCCTGACTTCAAAAATCCTTCCCATAGTAAGCGTTAAAGTAACATAAAATAATCAGCACTGCACGCCAGCCTCCCCAACCGTGAGGGCCTCCGTACTGCCTGCTGCGGGTATAAAACGGCGTCAAAATTAAAGAACCGGGCTGAACCTGCCAACCGCAAATAAAATAACCGCCCGGAGGCGGTTACCGGGTAAAGCACCAGGATTATTTAATTAAAATCTTTTGCGCTGGGAAGTATCTCTGACGGATTACCAAGTTTGCTGTGCCGTTTGCTGTAGCCAAAAAATACCATCAGGCCAATGATCATCCACAGGAAGGCCGTGAGCAGCGTCCGGTTATCCAGCGAGATGATCATCGCCGTACATACCAGGATCCCAAGGATAGGCACCAGGGGAACCAGCGGTGTCTTGAAAGGACGGATGCGACCCGGATCATTGACCCTCATGATCCATACTCCCGCACTTACCAGCACAAACGCGAACAACGTACCGATACTGGTGAGGTCACCGGCCACACTACCCGGTACAAAGGCGGCGAAAACGCCGACGAACAGGAAGAGGCTCATATTTGATTTATATGGCGTCCGGAATTTTGGATGCAGTTCAGAAAAGACCTTCGGTAACAGCCCGTCGGTGGACATGGTATAAAATACGCGGCTCTGCCCCATCAGCATCACCAGGATTACAGAGGAGAAACCGGCGAGAATCGCTACAGTCACCAGCTTCGACAACCAGCCAAATCCATGCATGTATGTTTCGATCGCGTAGGCAACAGAGGCCTCCTTGCCGGAACGGACAAAGTCAGTATACGGTGCCACTCCCGTAAGTACATAAGAAAACAGGATGTACAGGATCGTACAGATAACCAGTGAACCGAGAATACCGATGGGCATGTCCCGTTTCGGATTCTTGGCTTCCTGCGCTGCGGTGGATACGGCATCAAAACCAATGAAGGCAAAAAAGACGACGGCGGCACCCGTCAGCACCCCGCCCCAGCCATGACGGAAGAAATTGGTATACGTGTATTGCGTGCCATCCGGCAACAGCGCCGGTGGCGCATCCGCCGGGATAAGGTAAGGCGTATGATTGGCGGGATTGATAAATTGCCAACCGATGATAATAAACACCAGCACAATCGCCACCTTGATAACTACGATGATGGAGTTAACCGTAGCAGATTCCTGGGTGCCCCTGATCAGCAGCAGGGATAACAGGAGCAGGATCACCAGGGCCGGCGCATTGATGATACCGGAGTGCATGACCTGCTGGGCGTCCAGCGCCTTTTCGAAAGGCGAATGGCACCATTCGTAGGGAATCTTGCCGCCGACCAGCTTGTTGAGGAACTCGCTCCAGGCAATGGAAACGGTGGCTGCGCCGAGTGCATATTCAAGTATCAGCGCCCAGCCGATTATCCAGGCAATCAACTCGCCCATAGTAGCGTACGCGTAGGTATATGCGCTTCCGGCAATGGGTATCATGGAAGCAAATTCAGCATAGCAAAGACCGGCAAAGGCGCAACCTACAGCGGCCACAATAAAAGAAAGCGTTACGGCCGAACCCGCATGTTCACCGGCGGCAGCCGCGGTACGAACGAATAAACCCGCGCCAATGATGGCGCCTATTCCCAGTGCCACGAGATTGCCGGCACCCAGGGTGCGTTTCAGCCCCGAATCCGAATCCCCCGACTGGCTCATCAGGGCATCAAGCGATTTCTTTCTGAATAAACTCATGTTTGTAGTATTGGTTTTGTGAAGCCGTCTTATAAGCTCGTAAAATAAACAATTATTCAATACCGGCTTGCATCTTTGGGAGGTAAAATGCGAGGGGCGGGATTTAAGTTTTGCGGTATCAGTTTTTTTTCGAATTTTCGGTGCTGCAATGTTTAAGCAACAAAACCGGCTGACTGTTTATATCCTCCTGGCAATGCTACTCGGTATTGTGACAGGGTACATCGTTCACCTGAACTATCCGCCCGCTACCATCAGCAGGTTTGCAGACAATATCCGGCTGCTGACGAAAATCTTTCTTTTTCTCGTCCAGATGATCATTGCGCCGCTGGTATTCTGCACGCTGGTCGTGGGCATTGCCAAACTGGGAGATCTAAAAGTCGTCGGCAGGGTAGGGGGTAAAGCTATGCTCTGGTTCATTTCAGCCTCCCTGGCGAGTCTCCTGTTAGGCATGCTCATCGTTAACCTTACCCATCCCGGTACGGCTATCGACCTCAGCAATGCAGACAAGGCCGGCGCCCGCGACCTGGTGGGCAAAACCCAGGAATTTTCGCTCGGCGGGTTCGTTGAGCACGTGTTCCCCAAAAGTATCATCGATGCCATGGCCAGGAATGAAATCCTGCAAATCGTGGTCTTCAGCATTTTTTTCGGCGTAGCCGCCACGGCAGTGGGCGACTATGGCAAACCCGTCATCCGCGCCCTAGATGCAGGCGCACACATCATCCTAAAAATGGTAGGCTATGTCATGAATTTCGCCCCACTTGGCGTATTCGGTGCCATTGCAGCCGTTATTGCCGTGAAAGGCCTGGAAGTGTTCAGGTTTTACGGGTTATACCTCGGCTGGTTCATCACCGGCATCGCAGCGCTCTGGCTGGTACTGCTCACAGCCGGCTGGTTGATCCTGGGTCGTCGTGTAACGGCATTGCTTAAACGCATTTCACAGCCGCTGCTCATAGCATTCAGCACCACCAGCAGTGAAGCAGTATTTCCCAAACTCACCGAGGAGCTGGAAAGCTTCGGGTGCAGGGATAAAATTGTTTCCTTTATTTTGCCCCTTGGCTATTCCTTTAACCTGGACGGCAGTATGATGTACATGACTTTCGCCAGCCTGGCTATCGCGCAGGCGTACGGCATTCACATGGACTTTGGTACCCAACTGACCATGCTGCTGGTACTGATGCTGACCAGCAAAGGCATCGCGGGCGTTCCCCGGGCATCCCTGGTGGTGGTGACCGCCACCTGCGCCATGTTTAAGATACCTCCTGAGGGTATTGCCCTGATTTTGCCCATCGACCATTTTTGCGATATGTTCCGGACCGGAACCAATGTACTGGGTAATGCCCTGGCAACAAGTGCCGTTAGTAAATGGGAGGGGGCACTGGAACCTGAAAATACCAAGGAAGGCTGAGCGTTGACAGCCACTGCTGATGCAAAGCAACTGACCCGGGGAAAAAAATTCGGCCACGGGCCGATAAAAAAAACTTATGATTCATCTACTGAGCATTACCCTGAAAGATTTACTGAACCCCGAATTCTACATCAACAATGGCGGACTCTGGCTAATGCTTTTCATTGTATTTGCGGAGACCGGCCTGATGCTCGGTTTTTTCCTGCCGGGCGACAGCCTGCTGTTCGTTGCGGGTATCTACAGCAGCAAACTCATCGCCACTTTACCTACCGGCGATACTGGCAGCGACTTCCTTAACCTGGTCATCCTCTGGGTGCTGACCAGCATCTGCGGCATCATCGGCAACATGGCGGGTTACTGGTTTGGCAGGCAAAGCGGCCCTTTCCTGTACACCCGTAAAGACACCTTCTTTTTTAAACGCAAGCACCTGTTGCGCGCCAAAACGTTTTATGATACCCATGGCGGACAGGCCATTCTTTTCGCCCGCTTCCTGCCCATCATCCGCACGTTTGCACCCATCGTGGCCGGTATTGTGCAGATGGAAAAGAAAAAGTTTTTATTTTACAATGTGCTCGGCTGCCTCGCCTGGGTGTTCAGCATGCTGTTTGCCGGGCATTATCTCTATAAGTTTTTCCTCGATAAATACAATTTCGACCTTACCCGGCACCTGGAAATCATCGTCATCGGCATTGTCCTCATTACCACTTTACCCGTGCTTTATAAACTTTTTTTCGGGGACCGTTCATCCGGCCCAATACCTCCTTCCGATAATGCCTGAGTAACCATGGAAAAGAAACTACAGCCGGTATTCGGTCTCGCTGTCATTGTAGCCGCACTCGGATATTTTGTTGACATCTATGACCTGCTGCTGTTCAGCATCATCCGTATTCCATCCCTGCAATCGCTTGGTCTCGACAGCGCAGCCATCTCCCGGGAAGGCCTCCGCATCCTCAATATCCAGATGATCGGGCTATTGCTGGGCGGTATTTTCTGGGGCGTGCTGGGCGATAAAAAAGGACGCCTCAAAGTATTGTACGCTTCCATCATTCTTTACTCTGTCGGCAATATCGCCAATGGGTTTGTTCATACCGTTAACCAGTATGCGCTGGTGCGCTTTATCACCGGCTTTGGTCTGGCCGGGGAACTGGGTGCAGGCATCACCCTGGTAAGCGAACTGCTCTCCAAAGAAAAAAGAGGCATCGGTACTTCCCTGGTCGCGGGCATCGGACTCACCGGCGCCGTTTTTGCCTTTTTTATTAAACAGCATTTCGAATGGCGGACCTGTTATTTTATCGGCGGAGGACTCGGTTTCCTGCTGCTGTTGCTGCGGGTAGGTGTGCTGGAATCCGGCATGTTCCGCGGCCTTCAGCAAACCAATGTACGGAAAGGCAATTTCTGGATGCTGTTTACCAGCCGGACCCGTTTTAAAAAATATATAACCGCCATCTTTATCGGTCTTCCTACCTGGTACGTCATCGGCATCCTCATTTCATTTTCTAAAGAGTTTGCCGTGAAGATGGATGTGCAGGGCAGTGTTGATCCGGGTAAAGCGGTCATGTTTGCCTACGCCGGAATCTCCATCGGCGATGTGCTGATTGGGTTCATCAGCCAATGGTTAAAAAGTCGTAAAAGGGCAGTCGCCCTTTTTTATGCCCTCTCCATCGCAGGTATCTGCTGGTTCTTTAACCTGCACGGGCAGCCGGCCGCTTCTATGTATGCAGCGTGTGCACTGCTCGGTTTCGCCACCGGTTTCTGGGCCATATTCGTCACCATGTCCGCCGAGCAATTCGGCACCAATATACGCGCAACTGTTACCACCACTGTTCCCAATATGGTCAGGGGTTCGCTCAACCTTGTCTCGTGGTTATTTCTTTCCCTGCAGGCGTCGCAGGGCTACCTGCGAAGCGGATGGATCACCGGTATTGCCGTTATGATCATTGGTGTCATCTCACTGTGGTTTACGGAGGAGACATTTGGCAAGGACCTCGACTACCTGGAAGTGTGAGGCTGATCCGGGTCGCCGGCGTGCACCGACCATTACTGCTATCTTTGCCGCGCAGAAAGCTTTTCCAACATGAAGTTTCTTATCATCCGGTTTTCATCCATAGGAGACATCGTACTGACTACCCCCGTCATTCGCTGCCTCAAACAGCAGGTACCCAATGCCCGTGTACATTACCTGACCCGGGTCACCTACGCACCGCTTTTTGCCGCCCAGCCCTACGTCGATAAAATGCATTACCTGTCAGACCGGATGGAGGACCTGCTGCCTTCGCTGCAGCAGGAGGACTTTGACTATATCATCGACCTGCATCATAACCTGCGCACCGCACGCGTCAAACGGGCGCTGGGTAAACCCGTTTACGCCTTTGATAAACTCAACCTCCGCAAATGGCTGCTCACGGCGTTTAAAATAAATACCCTGCCGCCGCAGCACATCGTGGACCGGTACCTGCAAACCGTGGCTGGGTTCGGCGTCCGGAATGATGGGAAGGGACTTGATTATTTCATCCCCGACGCGGAGCGCGTGCCGGAGTCGGATATTCCGACGGCTCATCTTGCCGGTTATATTGCGGTAGTCATCGGGGCGGCCCTCGGCACTAAAAAATATCCCAAAGAAAAACTCGCGGCTTTCTGCCGGGGTATCAGCCATCCCGTGATGTTACTCGGGGGGCAGGAAGATGCGGCGGAGGGAAAAGAACTGGCGGCTGCCGATCCCTTCAAAATATACAATGCCTGCGGCAAATTCACCCTCAACGAATCTGCGGACCTGATCCGGCGCTCGAAACTTGTGATCAGCAACGACACCGGCCTGATGCATATCGCGGCGGCGTTCGGCAAACCCTTAATTTCCCTGTGGGGCAATACCGTGCCGGCCTTCGGCATGTATCCTTATTACGGGCAGAACAGGCTGGCCGGTCTCGCCGGCAGGCTGCCCTATGAGGTGCTGGAAGTGAAAAAATTATATTGCCGGCCCTGTTCTAAAATCGGCTACCGGCGCTGTCCCCTGGGGCATTTTAAGTGTATGGAAAAAATTGAGGCGGAAACGGTTTTGGAGCATACCCGGCTGCGGTTGAATTCGTAGCGGGCGGGAACAAATCAATTATTTGATGTGCATACCGGTCCACTTGCCGGCGCGGTCAAAAAGATTGTAGCCTGTCATATCATCATACACCAGGAAGTTACCGGTCCACTCGCCCTGCAGGTCGAACTGGTTATACGTGCCCTTGGCTGTTCGTATATAAAAGAAGGTCCAGCCTGCCTGCTTGTCAAACTGCATCATGATTTCCTGGCTGTATTTGGACAGGTAACCGATGAGGTTATTTTGCCTGTCAAACAGGTATAATCCATGCCACTGCTCAAATTTGGGCGACATGTAAATGGAATACATTGGGTTCATCTGCTCGTTCTGCAGGGGATTGACAGAAGGATTGGTCTTCGGGTTGATCGCACTCACCTTCTCCGGGTTAATGAGCCCGTTTTTCATCGGGTTCACATTCCAGTTCAGTTCGGGGTTGATGCGGCTGTTGTGTTCTGGATTGATGGCCTTGTTCTGCATGGGATTGAGATTCGCATCCATGGCAGGATTGTGCTTTTCGTCAAAAAACTGGGCCTGTACAGAAAAAATAAATAGTTGGAATACAGTAAAAAGTGTAAAAATCTTTCCCATAAATTATTTTACGGTGTAACAAAATTGATTCGGCAACCCGGCAGGCTGGAAAGATTTTCATGGAATTGTTTGGTACTGTTGGGGTTAGGGCTGCGTGAACAAAAATAGAAATTGCAGGCTAGAAAAAGAAGCGCATTATGTATTTTATTTTGACCGCGGAAACGACAAGGGATGCCGACCCGGATAATGGTTTGTAATCGGTTCCGGATCAGCCTGTTAGCCGGTTCATGCCGGTAATAAAAAACCCCAGGGTAACCAGGGGTTTGTTAAGCCTTCGGATCGTTCGGCGCAATTACAGGGTTTTCAGTACGTCGTTCATACTGCGTACGGCATCTGCACTTTTGCCAAACGCCGCTTTTTCAGTCTCATCCAGGTCTACTTCCAGGATCTTCTCCCAGCCATTTTTGCCGACGGTAACCGGCACGCCAAGGCAAATATCTTTCTGGCCGTATTCGCCGTCAAGCGACACGCAGCAGGTAAACAATTTCTTTTCATCCCGCACAATGCTTTCCACCATCGCCGCACCGGCAGCACCGGGGGCGTACCAGGCTGACGTGCCGATCAGTTTGGTCAGTGTGGCACCACCAACCATGGTATCGGCAACAATCTGTTTTTGTTGATCCGCACTCAGGAAATGGCTCACGGGGAGGCTGTTCCAGGTAGCCTGCCGAATCAGCGGTATCATCGTGGTGTCGCCGTGTCCGCCAATCACTACCGCGTTCAGATCGGCCGGGCTGCAACCGAGGTGCCGGCTCAGCTGGTACCGGAAACGGGCGCTGTCCAAAGCGCCGCCCATGCCGATGATGCGGTGTTTGGGAAGGCCTGAGGTGGTGAGCGTGAGGTAGGTCATGGTATCCATCGGGTTGCTGATGACGATGATGATCGCCTCCGGTGAATTTTTTAAAATATTTTCCGTAACGCTTTTTACTATGCCTGCATTGGTGCCAATCAACTCCTCCCGTGTCATCCCTGGCTTGCGCGGAAGGCCTGACGTAATTACGACCACGTCACTTCCGGCGGTTTTACTGTAATCGTTGGTGCTGCCGGTTATCCGGGTGTCGAAACCCAGGAGGGCCGCAGTCTGCATCATATCCTGCGCCTTTCCTTCCGCAACGCCTTCCTTGATGTCCAGTAAAACGAGCTCGGTAGCCAGTTCCCTGCGGGCAATATTATCAGCGCAGGTAGCGCCTACGGCACCGGCACCTACAACAGTCACTTTCATGTGCAATATTTTTAAACGTAAAAAAAAATGATGAGCCGCAAAGGTAGGCGGGCGAAACGGAGAATCCCGGGTCAAACTATTTTTTTTTGATACGGGCAGCAGGGCAGGTGGCGGCATCGTTGCGTCGCAATCCGTTCAGCGGCATCGGTGTGCGCAGCGTCCCGTGCGAAGCAGCATCAGGCCCTAGAAACCCTTCAGCGCGGTGTGATCTTTTTTCTCAAATGCACTCACCAGGGTGGCAATCTTCTGGTTGCCTTCAAAGCTCGTAAAATAGTTTCCGTTCCTGTCGTACAACGCCAGGTGCGGTAAGCTTCTCATGCGGTAAAACGGCGGAAAGAAATAATTGATGTCGCGCCCAACTTTGATATTCGGGTATTTCGACAACTGGTACTTTTTGGCGAAGTCCACCATCTCCCCGAACGGCTGGTACGTGGCCATCACGATCTGGATTTCCTTCAGCGAATCAATGCCGGCAATCAGGTCTTCCGTCTGGTGCTGGCAATGCGTGCACTCGGGACTGAAAAACATAATGATGGTGCGGCGATGAAGGTTGAGGTTATCCCTCGTCAGGTGGGTGCTGCTATCGGCTTCCAGCAGGTCGAAGGCAGGAATCGCGGGCTTCACAGCATAAGGCGCTGTCCGGTCCAGGCTGTCCTGCTGAGCGGATAAAACAAAGCCGGAAAAAATAGCAGCGAAAAAGAAAATCAGGCGCATGTGATAGTCAGTTAATTATCGTCAAAAATAACAGGCTATTCCGGTACCTGCGCTATTCATGGCATTCATTTAACAAAAATAATTTGGCCGTGATTACGAAAAATCCGTAGATTTACGAAAACATCGTAGATATGCCGGATAAACTAACAGCACAGGAAGAGCAGGCCATGCGCGCGGCCTGGAAGGCGGGGGAGGCCAATGTAAAAACGATACTGGAGCACCTGGCCCCGCCGGTTCCGCCTTATACCACCCTGGCATCGACCCTGAAAAACCTGGAAAAAAAAGGGTGGCTCATAAGCCGTCCCGTAGGCAACATGAATTTGTATTCCGCAGCGATAAAGGAGGCAGATTATACCAGCCAGTCGATCACCAGCATGGTTCGCCTTCATTTCGATAATTCCTACAAGGCCCTGGTGGCCTCCTTCGTGGAGCACCAGAAGATCAGTCCGAAAGAATTGAAGGAGATTATTGCCCTGATTGAAAAGAAAAAATAAGCCGGTTCTTGTCTATTGCCTACTGCCGGGCAACGGGCGCTAAAAAAAGGATTACCATGCCATTGCTTCTTTACCTGTTCAAAATGTCGGTTAGCCTTGGTCTCTTGTATGTCTTTTACCAGGCATTTCTGCGCCCGCTGACCTTGTACCGCTGGAATCGTTTCTGCCTGCTGGTATATTCGCTCCTGTCTTTTTTTGTGCCTTTCGTCAACATCACGCCCTGGGTGGCCGGCCAAAAATCGGATACTCTTTTCCGTTTGATTCCGGCCCTCGATCAGACCGCGGTGGTGGCGACAGCAACCCCTGGCTTTTTTGCAGGCTATGGCATCGTTCCCGCCTGGCTTATCCTGCTGTTTACAGCCGGTGCCGGTGTGGCGTTGGCACGGGTACTGCTGCAATATGTTTCTCTCCTGCGCATCCGCCGCCATGCCAGCCTCGCCCATCGCTACGACCAGATCGATCTCTTTGAAACCACGGCCCCGGTGAGTCCTTTTTCTTTCGGCCAGGCTGTCTTTTTTAACCGCAGCCTTCATACCGCGGCCGAACTGGAACAAATCCTGGTGCACGAGATGGTACACGTGAAAGAACAGCACAGCTGGGACCTGCTGCTGG
Source organism: Chitinophagales bacterium (assembly GCA_038229695.1). Classification (GTDB taxonomy): domain Bacteria; phylum Bacteroidota; class Bacteroidia; order Chitinophagales; family Chitinophagaceae; genus JACMLD01. The sequence goes on from JBBROE010000010.1 coordinate 48,104, forward strand.
CAGAACTCATCTGTATCGTCAACTGGTTCAACCCCTTTGCCTGGCTCATCCGCAGCAGCATCCGGCAGAACCTGGAATTTATTGCAGACAGCCGGGCCATCGCCAGCGGCCTCGATAAAAAGGATTACCAGTACCTGCTCCTCCGGGTGGTCGGCCTGCCACAATACCGCATCGCGGGAAACTTCAATTTCACCAATTTAAAAAAACGAATTATTATGATGAACAAAAATGAAAGCCACCGCATCAGTGCGGCCCGTGTGGTATTCAGCCTGCCGCTTTTATTTCTTCTCCTCTGCGCCTTCCGCAACAACACAACCACTGCAATCATGCTGCACGGCGACAGGAACTACCTGCAACACGATACCGTGCCGGTACCCCCGCCACCGCCGCCTGCCACCCTCGCTCCGCCCCCTCCGCCAATCGCCGCTGTTCTCCCTGCGCCAAAAAACAAAATAAGCGATCGTAACGCCCGGCACGGCTCAATGAAACCGTTGCCGCCCCCGCCACCACCGGCTAAACCCGGCACACCGCCACCACCACGACCGGTAGACCCTGCAAAGGCACTGTATGTACTTAACGGAGCAGTACAACCGAAAACATTTTCAGCCGGGTCTCTTGATCCTCAAAATATAAAATCGGTGAATGTGGTGACGGGCACGGCAGCAACGGACAAATACGGACCCACGGCTGCTTCTGGTGCTGTGGAAATAACATTGAAGACCGTTTCTGCCAGCCCGGTGGTCCCTGTTGTTCCGGTTGAGGGGGGGAGTACAACTCCGGCAACCCCCGTCGTCCGTTATATTCCACCTCATGTGCTTATTGTAGTGGACGGAAAAGACATGCCAGCCGGTTACGACCCCGATGCCATGTTAAAACCCTCAGCCATCGAGGTGGTCCACGTCTGGAAGGGGAGAGACGCACTGATAAAATTCGGTGACAAGGGAAAAAACGGCGTAGTGGAAATAACGACCAGGGGCGCCGGCCGGTGATAGCATGCCCGTTTACGAAGACGGGCACTTTTAATTCGCGATAGCATTCGCCGGAATAACAACATAATTGTCGCAGGAATGGAACCACAATTCATTATTTTGCAGCGGTTACCAATTCTACGGCATGGCATCTACTCCGGTTCTGCGGCGGGAAATCAGTTTATTACAGGCCACCAGTATTAACATGATCGACATGGTGGGTATTGGTCCGTTCGTGGTCATGCCGCTGGTCATGAGCATGATGGGCAGCCACCTTTTCCTGTGGGCCTGGATATTCGGGGCCATCATTGCTTTTGCAGACGGCATGATCTGGAGTGAACTCGGTACCAAATTCCCGCTGGCCGGCGGCAGCTACAATTTCCTCAAAGAGGCGTATGGTCCAAAATGGGGCAGGCTCATGGCTTTCCTTTTTGTCTGGCAGACCTGCCTGCAGGCGCCGCTGGTGGTCGCTTCCGGTGCCATTGGTTTTTCGCAGTACTTCAGCTACCTCGTTCCGCTGACCACGCTCCAGGGTAAGGTCGTTTCCGGTATAGTGGTCATCCTGATTACCGCCCTGCTCTACCGAAACATCAAAACCGTTGGTAAGATTTCGGTCCTCCTCTGGATCGGGCTCATCGTTACCATCCTGTGGATCATCATCAGCGGGTTTACCCACCGGCAGGTTTCTTATGGTTTTTTGCCGGTAGCCGGCGATCAGCCCATGTTCAGTATGGCCTTCGCCTTACTGCTGGGCCAGGCGTCGGTTAAGACCATTTACAGTTACCTCGGGTATTATAATGTCTGCCACCTCGGCGGGGAGATCAGGAATCCCACGCGCAATATTCCCCGCAGTATTTTTATCTCTATTTTCTGTATCGCGGGGCTGTACCTGTTTATGAACATCAGCATCGTAAGCGTGTTACCTTGGCAGGAAGCGATGAAAAGCAAGTTTATCGTAAGCACGTTCATGGAAAGAATCTATGGCACCCGGGCCGCCGTGGTGGCCACCGTACTGGTGCTGTGGATAGCTTTTGCCTCCCTTTTTGCCGTGGTGCTGGGGTACAGCCGTGTTCCCTATGCGGCGGCGGCAGACGGGCAGTTTTTCCGGATCTTTGCACGCCTTCATCCAACAAAAGATTTTCCCTACGTGTCGCTGCTTTTCCTGGGAGGTATCGGTTTTGTGTTCAGCCTGCTCTTTAAACTGGGCGACGCCATCAGCGCCATCCTCGCTATGCGCATACTGGTCCAGTTTATTGCCCAGGCGGCCGGCGTGGTTTTTCTCCGCCGGAACGCCGATCCTGAACGTCCCTATTTCCGGATGTGGCTGTACCCGCTCCCCGTAATACTCTCCATCTGGATATGGTTGTTTGTGTTTTATTCCACGGGGCGTTTTGCCTTACTGGGCCTCGGCCTCAGCCTGGCCGGCGTAGGAGTCTATTTCCTGACCCGCCGTTTCCGGCATGCGCAGTCGCCTGCGGTGGTGGACTGATACTGACCGGTCACCCTTCGCCCACTTGCCCCATCCGCCGGCAGGCGCCCGCTCCCTGCCTCCCGCTTTCTTTGTATCTTTGCGGTTCTATAAAATTTTATGAGCCGGAAAGGAAAGGTATTGGTAGCAATGAGCGGGGGTATCGACAGTACGATCACCGCCCTTATGCTCAACGACGAGGGGTACGAAGTGATAGGCATCACCATGAAAACCTGGGATTATGCCAGCACCGGCAGCAGTAAAAAAGAAACCGGCTGCTGCAACCTGGACAGCTTTAACGATGCCCGTATGGCAGCAGTACAGCATGGTTTTCCGCATTTTATTCTGGATATCCGGGAAGAGTTCGGCGACTTTGTGATTGAAAATTTCGTGGACGAATATATTGCCGGCCGCACGCCCAACCCCTGCGTGATGTGCAACACCCATATCAAGTGGCGGGCGCTCCTGAAACGCGCCGACGCGCTTGGCTGTGAGTATATCGCTACCGGCCATTACGCCAAAATCAACCAGCATACCAATGACCGATTTTATGTGAGCAAAGCCGTTGATGACCTCAAAGACCAGAGTTATGTGTTATGGGGCCTTCAGCAGGACCTGTTATCCCGTACCCTGCTGCCCCTGGGACCCTACCGGAAAACTGCCATCCGGCAAATGGCACTCGATTACGGGTACCCCGAACTGGCAAAAAAGAGTGAGAGCTATGAAATCTGTTTTGTACCCGATAATGATTACCGCGGCTTCCTGAAAAAAAAGGTGCCCGGGCTCGGGGAAAAAGTAGCCGGCGGGTTATTTGTGGATAAGCACGGCAAGGTACTCGGCACCCATAAAGGCTACCCATTCTATACCATTGGCCAGCGTAAAGGCCTGGACATCGCCTTCGGCCACCCCGTTTACGTTACCGGTATTGACCCGCTGAGCAACACCGTTACGCTGGGAGACGAACCCGACCTGAACCGACCAGCCATGTCTGTCACCAAACTAAACTGGGGTAAATATGACGGCATCACAGACGGTATGGACGTAATCACCAAAATAAGGTATAAGGATCCCGGCACGGTGTCGTCTTTGTACAATGCCCCGACCGGCATCGACGTCAAATTTCACCTGGAAGCGAAAGGTGTCGCCCCGGGACAAAGCGCGGTTTTCTACGAAGGCGATGATGTTATCGGCGGCGGCGTGATTATGCGAACGCCACAGTAGTCGCATACCCGGCAATGCCCCGGCTTTACCTAAACTGCCCAACCCCCTGTCTTCCCGGTTAATACAGGCAATATTTGCCGTTTTATTCCGTTTTCCGGGGTAGGGGGACCATCCCTCAAAAACGGAATTGGCTACCAGGCCGCTCCATGGTTCTTAAACTGCGAAGGGTTGACTATGAAAAATAAATTGTACGTTTCCTGTTTCCTGCTTATTGGTTCTTTCCTGCTTACCCGGTGTAACAAAACCGGCACCATAGAAGCCGGTTATATCTCAGCGTACACCAATCTTGCCGTTGGAAAATTCGTCATTTATAAACTGGACAGCACCGTCACACTTCCCTTCGGCGTAGGCTTCACTGTTCATTCTTACCTGGTGAAAGACACCATCGATGGCATGGTCACGGACAACCTGAACAGGGCGGGATTTCATATCGTCCGCTTTACCTATGATTCCACTACCCGCCAGTGGAACAACAGCAATACCTTTATGGCCATTCTCACCGGTAAAACATTTGAATACATCGAAAACAACCAGCGGCAGACCCGCCTGGTAAATCCTGTGGCCGAAAACTTCAGCTGGCAGGGAAATTCTTATATCGGTTCCTCGCCCTTCAATTTTGTGTCGAATGACGACAACTTCCTGAGCTGGACCTTCACCTACAGGAACGTGGGACAATCCTTTACCGCTGGTAACAAGCGCTACGACAGCACACTTACCGTAGTGCAGTTCGACTCGACCACCAACAAGCCATTCTACGTAAACAGCATCAGCAACTACAGCAAAGGATATGAAGTGTACGCCAAAGGCATTGGGAAGGTCTTCCAGGATCTATTTTCCTGGGAATACCAGACCAGTTACGTCACGCGGAACTGCCTGTTGATCCATTGTGCCGGGAACAAATGCGATACCACCAAAATCAGTTGCGAAAGCGATGGCACCACCAATGGCAACAGCAACAACTGCGACTCCATTACCGCGGCCCAGGCCAGCCAGGGGGTAAGGGTAGCCTGTGATACGGTTCCAGGTAATTTCACGTACAACGGTTATGGAATTCGTCTGACCATGGTCAATCACAATTAACGATAATTACGTATTTGTAATAAACAGGCATCCATGAGATTGTTTTTTTCGGTTATACTTGGGCTGGGTCTGCTCAGTGTGCTGCCCGCAGCCGCGCAATACAGCCGGTTCATTATACGGTTAAAAAATAAAAACGGCACCAGCTACAGCCTCGGCAGCCCCGGGGGTTTTCTTTCGGCGAAAGCAGTTGCCCGCAGGAACACCTTCAGCATACCGGTTGATTCTACCGATCTCCCTGTGGTAAAAGCCTACCTCGACAGTATCCGGTTGGTTCCTAATGTTACCATACTGAATAGTTCGAAATGGCTGAACCAGGTGTGTGTCCGTACTTCGGACAGTGCGGCGCTTTCAAAAATCAGCAGTTTTTCCTTTGTAAAAAATACCAGCCCGATAGCGGCCAGGCTGGCGCAGCCGCTGGTCGTTCCCCTGAAAACCGCGGCTGGCAAATTTGAATTTTACAGCCAGTTGCCTTCCAGCCCCGATTTTGCAACGGCCCATCCTAACCGTGTTGCGGGAACAACTGATTTTTACAGTTATGGCACGAATGCCGGGCAGGTGCATATCCACGAAGGCGAATATCTCCATAACCTCGGTTTCCACGGGGAAGGAATAACGATCGCCATGCTGGATGCCGGTTACCTGAATTACCTGTCCAACCCCGCATTCGACAGCATCCGCCTCCAAAATCAAATCCTGGGCACCCATGATTACGTTGCCGTGGAGACGAGTGTTAATGAAGATCATTACCACGGTTCAATGTGCCTGTCCACCATTGCCGCCAATGAGCCCGGGCAAATGGTGGGTACCGCACCGAAAGCAAAGTTTTGGTTGCTGCGGACCGAAGACGCGAACTCTGAATACCCCGTGGAAGAACAAAACTGGGTGGCTGCCGCTGAATTTGCGGACAGCGCCGGGGCGGATATCATTACGTCTTCGCTGGGTTACAGCGATTTTGATGATCCGGCCTTCAGCCTTTCTTATGCGCAGCGTGACGGGAAAACGTCCATCATCAGCATCGGGGCGAATCTCGCGGTTAAGAAGGGCATGCTGGTGACGAACAGTGCCGGCAATTCCGGCGCAGACGGTGGCGACGCCAAATACGTTTTGTGTCCTGCTGATGCAGATGGTGTACTGAGTATCGGGGCTACCGATGTAAGTGGTACAATTGCTTCATTCAGCAGCGTAGGGCCTAACGGTGCCGGGCAGCTGAAACCAAATGTTGTCTCGGTGGGCAGAAACGCTGTTGTGGCGAATGTATATACCGGGGTGCCTAACTACAGCAACGGAACATCATTTTCCAATCCCAATCTTTGCGGGCTCATCGCCTGCCTGTGGCAGGCATTCCCCGACTTCAGCAACCGCGATATCAAAGACGCCGTTCAGAAAAGTGCAAACCGGGCTGCTGCTCCCGACAACCTGTATGGATATGGCATCCCGAATATGCGGCTGGCGTACCAGGACCTGTTACAGCGCCGCGTCATCAAGAATTACCAGCAGGTGATCGGGTCTGGTTATATAAAAGCATTTCCCGTGCCCTTCAGCAGCAGTTTCAGTGTACTGCTCAAGGCCCCGGTAACTGGCAATGCCAGTCTCCGGCTGGTTGATATGAATGGGAAAACAGTGGAGTTGAAGACAGTGGCGGTGCAGCAGGACAACATGTATACCATCAGCTTCAGTACCACCCGGGTCATCGCCCGCGGGTTATACACCCTGCAGTATGCCGACGGCAAAAATTCGATTTCGATCCGCGTCCTTAAACATTGATTATTCCGAGCGGAACAAAGCACCAAACATGGAATCGGCACCTTCCCCGTAGCCGGTTATTATTTCCATCCTGGATAAAGTTATACCCGGCTGCTGGCTGATGAAAGCAGCCATCTCCTCGTTTTCAGGAGCATACACAGAACAGGTAATATACAGCAGCCACCCGCCTGGTTTCAGGAGTGGCCTCACCCCGGTAATAATCCGCTGCTGAAGCCGGACAAGACCCGCAATTTCAGCGGGCTGGAACCGGGAAAGTCTTTCCGGGGTTCTGCCCCAGGTGCCAGAGCCCGTGCATGGCACATCAGCAATGATCAAATCCATGCTGCCCGGCTTCACCATGGACGGGCTGGCAGCATCACCCTGCACCGCGCGGTAACCGGAAATGCCCGCTTGCCTGAACCGCGCATGTAACTGTTCGAGTGTTGATTTACGTTTGTCCGACAACGTGAGTTGAGCATTCGGGAACCGATCTTTCATCATAATGGATTTACCACCGCCGCCTGCACAGCAGTCGTACACGGACAAGGGCTGGTCCTTCGCAAAATCAGGCAGCAGGCTGCCGGTGCGTTGCGAGCTCAGATCCTGCACCACCACCTCCCGGTTTATCGCCAGCAGGCCTTCCAGGTTTATGGCATTGCTCAACTGCAACGCGTCAGCTGATGGCTGGGAGAACCCGATATCCTTATCACGCAATTTTTTTAGGACGTTGTGGTGGTGACCGGGGCGTATGCGCAGGAAAACCGCTGGCTGTGACAGATGGGCGGGGATAAATGAGGTTTGATCGATGGCTGCGCTGATGGCCTCTCTGGCGGGGAAAACAGGAAAATTGGGCCAGTCGAGCCCAAGGAGCCGGCATTTTTCAGCGGCGGTGGAAGCGATGAGGCTATTCCACGCGGGTTGCAGTGCAGCCAGTATGTCAACAGGTTTTTCAATAGTGAGAAAAAGTCCGGCCAGCATTTGGTCGGCCGGTGACATACCGGGCAGGAAAATACCTGCCCTGAAATAGCCGTAACAAAGTTGGGCAATGATCCTGCGATCCTTAGAGCCGTATTTTTTTTGCTGGCTGAAAAAATTCCGGATATATTGATGAAAAGGCTGGTCACCATTGAACGACTCCAGCATGGCCAGGGCCGTATTCAGGTGAGAAAAGTGCTTCATTGCTGCAAGGTATACATTAGGCCCTGTTTCCGGTAGGGGGGTTTGCCGGAGTGGCTGCCTCGCGCCGCCTCGTAAAGCTGTCCATCGTCTCGAATACCGCGATGGCCTTCAGCCAGTCAAGATAGGCCACGAGTTTTTTGAGCATCGGCTGGCCACACAAACGGCGGATGTAAAAGGGCGTGTCTTTAAAATCGCCGAGCGGGGCGAATTCCCACGGATGAAAATAAAGGCTGAGGTAGCCATCTTTTTCTAATACATCCAGACTGCATTTTTTAATAAACCAGAGCGGAAGGTTTTTAAAGGCAAGCCAGAAAAGGGGAATACGCAGCCGGGGGGTAACCGATGAAGGAACAATCCATAAATCGCCTTCCCGGTAAATTGTGCGCGAACTTGAAAGTTGGTTATACCGGCCTGGCAGCCAGGTTGGGTTTAGCGATGCATCATAACGATAACCCGCAGCCGCTATCAAAGCTTTGGAAACCGGGGCCAGCCTTGGCATCCTGAAACCCGTGATCGCCTGCCCGGAGATAGCGGAGAGTATTTGCCGGGAATGGCCGATGTCATCCTCGGTAAAGCTGCTGTGGTGAAAAGTATGCGAGGCAATTTCATGTTTCCCGGCAAGCTGCTGTAGCTGCGCCGGATGCTGCTGGGCATAAAATGCCGTGGTGAAAAAAGTGGCGGACAGGGACAACCCGGATAAAGCAGGTTCCAGTATTTTCATTCCCTGCGCTGTCACCGCAAGTTGCCGGGACATTGGGAGCGCGGCACCATATTCATTTGGCAAATCGAATTCCTCGAGATCAAAACTAAGCAGTACGCGGTATAAATCTTTGGAATGCATGATCAATCCTTCTCAGCAATAATAGTTTATCGAGGTAAAATATCTTCAGGAAGTTTTTTGTCTCTTTCAGGTAGACTGACGCTGCCATACTGGTAAACGAAATGCCCTCTCGGAGCGTCACCGGTAATGCCCGGATGTTTACATTGTCATAGCTGTTGGCCAGCCAGATAAATTCGGTGTCAAACAGAAAGCGGTTGATACTGGTTTTAAGCAGCAGCTGCCTTCCCGTGATGTTCATTCCCTTGATGCCGGATTGTACATCCCGGTAGGGAAGGTTAAGCAGCATTAAATTCAGAAAATTGCAGCTATTGGAGGCCGCGCGGCGTAGCCAGGACAACTGTTGTGTGTAGCTTAATTCCCGGACGCCCATAATTACATCAGCCCGGCCTTCAGACAGCAGCTGGTACATGCTGCAGATATCGGCAATGGTATACGGGAAGTCGATGTCCGTATAAATAACATAGGGAGCACGGGCGGCCTGCACACCCCGGCGAACAGCAAAGCCCTTGCCCTGGTTGATATCGTACGTAATCAATTTTATGTTGGAACATCTCCTCCTCAGCCATCGTTTGGCCGTAACCGTAAGGTTATCCGGTGATCCGTCATTCACCACGATAAACTCGAATTCTGTACCTGGCAGACTATTTTTCAGCTGCTGGTACTGATCGGCAACGGCAAGGTGCCAGCCGGGTTTTGGCTTGTAGCAGGGAAGTACCAGGCTCAGGTGAATGCTTGCATCAGGATGTGGGGTCATTGTGGAGGGGTTCTAAATAATACTCGGCAAAGATAACGTAGCCCTCTTATTTCTTTTTAATTAATTTTTAATCCGGATTTAATTTGGATGTCGTCTAACGGCGGCTTATGGATTACTTATAAGCTCACTGCTCGTTGACACCGTTTCCGAACCAAATTTTCCGCGGTAGAGTTGCGAGAGCAGGCAGATCCAAATCACAGTTGCCGGCAGGGCTTTAAGCGAATGGCGGACAATAAATTTCCGGGCAACGGAAGGAACAAGGTCTGAGGGCGACATGCTGATCAGCAGAAAAGCAAAAATGATCAGGAAGAGATGCCAGGGGCTCACGGGCCGTGGCTGGAGGACGTACCATATAGCCACACCGGTCATGGCGATAATGTACGTGGAAGACTCAGCGCCTGTACTGAAGATAGTCGTGAAAATAAGCACTGCCCCCAGCACCATTCCTTGGAAAGCGGGCAACCGCCAGGCTTTAAACCGCAGGTAAATGCAGGCCATGGCAAAGCTGGCTGCGGCAAGCACGGGCAGTGTCGGTAAGGTTACCCAGCCGGCCGACCTGCGCAGGAGCCCGAACACGGAGATATCTTCCAGCGAGTCGGGATTTATATTCAGTTCGTTTTTTGCCAGCAGCTGTTCGAACCATTGCTGGTAGGTTTGGAGCAGAAAGGGCAGGGTGGTAAACAGTAGCGGCAACAAGCCCAGGACTATTATCCATCCTGCGAAATATAACAGGAATTTTATTTTTTGCCGGGAAAAGGGAAAACAGGCCAGTGCCACCACGGGATAGATTTTTATCAGCATGCCGAGGGCAATGAAAAAGGTGGCCGCTCCCTCCTTTTTCCTGGCCGTAAAGACGAACGGCAGTATGATACAGGCGGTAATGAAGGGGTTTACGGTACCGCGCTGGATGGTAGTCAGCAGTTCATGTGCGATCAGGAAAAGAATGGTGATTTGCTGCGGCCCGGTCAGGGGTAGTTTCCGAATGGAATAATAAAGAATGCCTGCATTAAATCCGATCCAGGCCGTCCAACCCATCCAGAAAGGGACTGCCGAAAAAGGGGCAAACAGCAGGGCAAAAAGTGGTCCGTACAGGTAAAGGTCGATATATTCTCCCGGGTGAAAACCATACAGCGTGGTGCCCGATCTCAGGTGAATGAACGAGTAGCGGAAGATATCATAATAGTTATGGGTTCCGAAGATTTGCTGAAGGCTGGCGATGATCACCAGCAATGCGTAGAGCAGTGCGATTGCCGTCCAGCTTTTGAAAACCGGGTAATCAAAAAAATTCAGCAGCCGTCGGTACATAACAGGGGTTGACAGATGGGTTCAACCTGCTTCGTTGGAAGCGAAAAAAAAATAAGGATAAGGGGTCTCAGCTTATAACTCAAGCAGGGTTTTAACCGGATCTTTCCCGAACAGTAAAAGTTCGGGATTTTCAAGCAATTCCTTTACGCGTACCAGGAAACTGACGGATTCCCGGCCATCGATGATCCGGTGATCATAACTGAGCGCCAGGTACATCATTGGGCGGATAACCACTTGTCCGTTCTCGGCCATAGGCCTTTCCTGAATTTTATGCATGCCGAGTATGGCACTCTGGGGGATATTGATAATAGGTGTACTCATCAGGGATCCAAATACGCCGCCGTTGGTGAGTGTAAATGTTCCCCCGGTCATCTCTTCAATGGTGAGTTTACTTTCTTTTGCTTTGGTTGCCAGTTCAACTACTTTCTTTTCAATTTCTGCCATACTGAGGCTTTCGGCATTGCGGATAACAGGTACAACCAGTCCCCGGGGGGCAGATACAGCAATCGAAATGTCGCAATAGTCATGGTAGATAATCGAATCCCCGTCGATGTACGCATTCACCGAAGGCCATTCCTGCAGGGCAAAGCAGGCTGCCTTGGTAAAAAAACTCATAAAGCCAAGGTTAACCCCGTGTTTCTTATTGAATGATTCCTTATATTTTTTGCGCAGGTCCATGATGGCGGTCATATCCACCTCATTGAAGGTGGTGAGCATGGCCGTGGTGTTTTTGGCCTCCACCAGGCGGCGGCTGATCGTTTTGCGGAGGTTGCTCATTTTCTCCGGCTTTTCGTTCCGGGCGAACAATTCTTTTCCAGGCGTGCGGCCGGGACTGCTCAGCGCAAACAGCACGTCATCCTTCATTATCTTCCCGTTAGCCCCTGATGCGGTGATGGTGGTGGGACTCACTTTCTTATCTGCTATAATGGCTGATGCCACGGGGGTTGCCTTAACATGCTTATCAGCTTCGGCTGGTTGCTGGTGTGGCGGAATCACTGCCGGTTCATGGTTAGGCTGGCCGTTTGATGGAGCGCTGGTCATGTTTTTCCCGCTGGTGGGCTCCTCCGCTGTTGCTGCTTTCTTCCCTTCCGGTTTTGCTGCCGCGTCATCGATGGCGGCAAGCTTATCGCCGATTTTAAGCGTATCCCCTTCTTTCGCTGCAGTCTTCAGTGTGCCTGCTTTTTCTGCATTCACTTCAAAGGTGGCTTTTTCACTTTCCAGTTCAGCGATTACTTCATCTCGATCTACATAATCCCCGTCCTGTTTCACCCATTTCAGTAACGTGACTTCGCTGATGGATTCCCCCACGGAGGGCACTTTTATATCAATCATAAAACGAATTTCAGTATTATTTTGCGAAAAAACCGATTCAGGAACGATGGTTTTAAATAGAAAAGGCAGTATCGATAATTTCGGCCTGTTCCTGCTGGTGAACTTTATTATACCCTGTTGCGGTAGATGCTCCCGGCTGCCTGCTGATCACCCCGTAATTGATAGTCTTCAGGTTCATCTGCAGGAAAGAGGCGGCCCCCATGTTCAGCGGTTCTTCCTGCACCCAGAACCAGGTGGCCCGGTTATACTTGTTATATAGTTCCTCCAGCTGCTTTACGGGCAGTGGGTAAAGCTGTTCCACCCGCAAGATGGCGATATCCCGACGATTATCCTTTTGCTGCCTGGCCGCGAGATCGAAATAAATTTTTCCGCTGCAGAAAAGTACTTTTTTCACCTGTTGCGGATCGGTAACGAAGTTGTCGTCAAAAGTTTCCCGGAACCGGCCCTGGGTAAAGTCAGCCATCGTAGAATAACTGGCGGGCAGCCGGAGATTGGCCTTCGGCGAAAAGTTAACCAGTGGTTTCCGGAATGGCCACTTGATTTGCCTTCTCAGTAAATGGAAGAAGTTCGCAGCGGTGGTGATGTTGGTCACCACCATGTTCAGTTCTGCGCAGAGCTGCAGGAATCGTTCCATGCGCGCGCTGCTGTGTTCCGGGCCCTGTCCTTCGTAGCCATGGGGCAGCAGCATGGTGATGCCGTTCATACGGTTCCACTTCTGTTCGCCGGCTGCGATGAACTGGTCGATTATGATTTGTCCGCCATTACAGAAATCTCCGAATTGCGCTTCCCAGAGCACCAGGGCATTGGGATAGGCCATGGCGTACCCGTATTCAAATCCCAGCACGCCGTATTCGCTCAGCAGGGAATTATAAATGCGGAACTGCCCGGATGCGCCGGGGATGCGGCTCAGCCGGTTGTAGGCTTTGTCGTTGGTTTCGTCACGCAACACCGCGTGGCGGTGTGAGAAGGTTCCGCGTCGCACATCCTGGCCGCTCATGCGTACGTCATTGCCTTCCAGCAGGAGGCTGGCATAGGCCATAAGTTCCCCGGTGGCCCAGTCCACCTTTCCTTCTTCGTTGTACAATTTTATTTTATCCTGTAAAATTTTTTCGACTTTCCGGAGTGGACGGAAATCAGCGGGCCATTCCATCAGGGCATCAAATAGTTTTTTAAAATCTGCGTCGCTGACGGCAGTAACGGGGGATTGATTGAAATCTTCCTGGGTAGCCGTGCGCATGCTTTTCCAGACCAGTTCGGGCTGCTGGTAGGTATAGGGCAGGGGATGCTGTTTCACTTCATCCAGGCGCTCCTGCAGGTCGTCCCAGAATTTCTTTTCCATTTGCTTGGCAAGTTCCCTGGCATCGGCTTCGCCGTTTTCGAGCAGGTAGCTGGTATATACCTCGCGCGGGTTGGGGTGTTTTTCAATAAGCCCGTAGAGTTGGGGCTGCGTAAATTTCGGGTCATCGCCCTCGTTATGGCCATGCCTCCGGTAACAAACCATGTCGATAAAAAAATCAGCATTGAATTCCTGCCGAAAACGGGTGGCGATTTCCACGCATTTCACTACAGCTTCCGCGTCATCTCCGTTTACATGCAATACCGGTGCCTGCACCGATGCCGCGAGTGAGGTACAGTAATCGGAACTGCGGGCATCATCGAAATCGGTCGTGAAGCCAATCTGGTTATTGATTACAAAGTGAATGGTTCCCCCGGTCAGGTACCCGTCCAGGTTACACATTTGTAATACTTCATAGACGATGCCCTGGCCGGCGACGGAGGCATCACCATGAATGAGTATCGGTAAAATTTTGTCGTAATCGCTTTTGTACAGTACGTCTGCTTTAGCCCGCGCAAAACCGACGACCACGGGGTCAACGGCTTCGAGGTGAGACGGGTTCGGCATCAGTTTAACGTGCACCTGTTTGCCCGACGGGGTGGTTAGTTCGCTGCCGTAGCCCATATGATATTTTACATCCCCGCTGCCCATCGTCTGGTCCAGCTTGGCCGTTCCTTCAAATTCGCTGAAGATTTGGGCGTAGGTCTTGCCCATGATATTCGCCAGGATATTCAGCCTGCCGCGGTGGGCCATGCCGATCACCACTTCCTGCACGTCATGATCTGCCGCGGTGTTGATGATGGCATCGAGACCCGGGATGGTGGTTTCTCCTCCTTCCAGGGAAAATCTTTTCTGGCCGACATATTTGGTGTGCAGGAATTTTTCAAACATCACACCCTGGTTCAGCTTCTCCAGTATCCGCTTCTTTTTTTCGAGCGGCAGCGGATCACTGAACTTCTTTTCAATTTCGTTCGTTATCCAATCCAGCTTCTTCTGGTCGC
>JBBROE010000011.1:0-57450 GCA_038229695.1 Chitinophagales bacterium
CTTTGATTTTAATTCAGACCGGGTGAAGAAAATAGGATGTTATCGTACAAACGCCATGGCCACTCCGCCGTCGACATTCAGCACGTTGCCTGTCGATTTATTCAGTAACCCGCTTACAAATGCGAAACAGGCTTTGGCAATATCTTCAGGCAGGATAATTTCATTGAGCAGCGTCCGTTTCGCGTAGTAGGCGGGCAGTTCTTCCACTTTTACGCCGTAGGCCCTGGCGCGGCCTTCGGCCCAGGCACCAGCCCAGATTTTACTGTCCGAAATAACAGCGTCGGGGTTTACCGTATTCACGCGGATATGGTCTTTTCCCAGTTCAGCGGCGGTCAGCCGGCCCAGGTGCAGTTGGGCAGCTTTGGCAGATCCATAGCCGGCGTTATTGGGTCCGGAAACCAGCGCGTTCTTACTGACTATGTTCAGCACATCACCGCCAAGATCCTGCCTGCGCATGATCTCCACTGCTTTTTGGGTAACAAAAAACTGTCCCTTTACCAACACATCATACAGCAGGTCCCAATCCTTTTCGGTATGTTCTTCAATCGGCTTGGAAATAGAAAGACCGGCGCAGTTAACGATGATATCGATTCCCCCGAAAGACAGTGCGGCCTGGTTGAAGGCCTGTTCAATATCTGCAGCGGAAGTAACATCGAGTGGTACATCTATAAACACATCCTTCCCATATTTTTTCTGAAAATCTTCGTTAGCCGACCGCAGCCGGTCTGGGTCATTGTCATTTACTACGATACAAGCGCCCTCATCAGCCATCTTACGCGCGATGGCAGCACCAATGCCACCCGCACTGCCGGTAACCAGGGCGATCCTGCCCGTGAGCGGCCTGGGCTTTGGCATCCGTTGCAGCTTGGCTTCCTCGAGGAGCCAGTATTCAATATTAAACGCTTCCTGCCGGGGAAGTGCCGTATAGGAAGAAATGGCTTCTGCCCCTTTCATCACATTAATCGCGTTGGTATAAAACTCAGCTGCGACGCGGGCGGTCTGTTTGTCTTTGGCAAAAGTAAACATGCCAACACCCGGGTACAGCATAACCACGGGATTGCTGTCGCGCACAGGCGGGCTGTTTTGATGGCGGCAGGTGTTATAGTAGTCGGTGTACAGCTTGCGGTATGCATCAAATGCAGGGGCCAGCAGTGCTTTTACGGCCGGCACATCGCCGAGGTGCTGATCGGGGGCCAGTGTTAGCACGAGCGGGCTGATTTTAGTACGGAGAAAATGATCGGGGCAACTGGTACCCATTGGAGCCAGCCGCGGCAGATCGTTTGAGTTGATGAATTCCAGCACCCGCGCATCGTCTGAAAAATGGCCAATCATATTTTGCTGCGAGGAACAGAAACCTCTCAGCACCGGTGCGATGGCCGCTGCCTGTTGCCTGCGTTGTTCCGGCAGCAGCGCAGCCATCTTCTCTCCCCCAAATACGTTTGTTTTTTTAGCGCTTTGCGTTTCCAGGTAGGCTGCACACTGTTCAATCACCTCCAGGGTGTTTATGTAGCTTTCATAGGCCGTATCGCCCCAGGTAAAGAGCCCGTGTGACCCAAGCATGATACCCCTGATACCCGGATTTTCATCAAGGCAGGCTTTCAGTTTAAGGCCCAGGTCAAACCCCGGCCGCTGCCAGCCGACCCAGCCAATGCTGCCATGGAATAATTCCCTGGTGATTTTTTCGCCGTCCTTTGAAGCCGCAATAGCAATAGCAGCATCCGGATGAAGGTGGTCTATGTGTTTAAAGGGCAGGAAAGCGTGGAGCGGGGTATCAATGGATGGCGCCCTCGACGACAAATCAAACAGGCAATGATTGAACAGTTCCACCATCTCATCTTCATGTTCCAATCCCCTGTATATGGCGGTGAGGCTGTGCAGGCGATCTACATAGAGCGCTGCCAGTCCGTTTCTTTTCATCGTTCCCAGGTCACCCCCGCTGCCTTTGACCCACATCACTTCTGTAAATTTGCCGGTAAGCGGATCGCGGGCCATTGTTTTGCACGACGTATTGCCTCCTCCATAATTGGTCAGCCTGAGATCGGCGCCGAGGAGGTTGCTGCGGTACACCAGCAGGGCTACTTCATCGCCGGCGAGTGCCGCGGCGGCCTCGTCGTTCCATAAATAACTCACATGTTTGAACTGGCTCGCGGTGGTGACTGACATGAACAGTATTTTTATCGGTTAATAATTTATTGGTGCAATGAATTTCCGTAGCCCACCACCAGCACCGAAATGATAATGGTGATGATACCCATGGCAATGAGCCGGGTTGTCTTTTTATTCACGCCTTTCCATTCTTTCAGCACGATTCCCCACATGTTGGCGGTAAGTATAATGAAGGCCATGTGCAGGATCCAGGAGCTGGGCCCGTTACCCAGCCGGCTTTCTCCCATCCCATAGAAAAAAAACTGAAGGAACCAGGTAATTCCCGCCAAGGCGGAAAAAATATAATTCGCGGTAAGCGGGGTGCGTGTATTGGTATAGTCCCGGAAAGTTCTGTTGCGGGCATTCAAAATCATGCACCATATAAAATTGGTGGTGAGGCCGCCCCAGAGTACCACCACGTAGGTAACATTATTCTGAAATAAAAATTCGCCCTGCCCGGGATGCTGATTTTTCCACAGGTGGTTGGCCGTCTCGGCCATTGGCTTACCGGCTTCCAGGCCAAAATTAAAACAGGCGCTGAGGACACCGGAAACGATGGATACCAGTAACCCAAGGGCGAATTTGTATTCAGTGCCACCGCGGATACCGTGCCGATCAGTGGTACCGGCAAGCAGTTGTTGTTCTTTGAGCATGCCGGCCCGTCCGCAGAAAATGATACCGAGTATGCACAGGACCAATCCGGCCAGCACGGTAAGGCCCCAATGTGTGCCCGTGAGCATGCTGAAGGTGTCCTTACCGCTGGCGGGATAAAGATCATAGTACACCGAAGGAATGAGGGCTCCGAATACCATGCACAACCCGAGTATGATGCTGCTGCCGAGTGCTACGCCGAGGTAACGGACACCCAGGCCGTAAGTGAGTCCGCCAATACCCCATAGCAGTCCGAATAAATAGGTAATCCCCAGGGCGCCGGCGCCGGTCTGGCGGATGATAGCCGCGAAGCCGGGAATGGTCAGCCATGCAGCAAGCGGGGGAATGATAAGCCAGGAAAAAATGCCGCCTACTATCCAGTAGCTTTCCCAGGCCCATCCCTTTACTTTCTTAAATGGGATATAAAAACTTCCGGAGGCAAAGCCGCCGATAAAATGATAGAGTACACCTAGTATGACTGGCATGGGCAGGTTTTATTTCAGTATGGCAGCAACAAATGTAACGGTTGCCGGGAATAACCCGTCATGTACTGTCATGCCATCACTGTCGGAAAATCCGGTTGGCATTTACCCTTATTTTTGACGTGGCAATGAAAAAACCGGGTATTATAACGCAAATGGCGATCGATCATTTTTCGGCGACCCCGAAATACCTGCAGCTGGTGAATTCCGTCATCAGGGCGGTTGCGGCAGGCTTCGTTGAAGCAGGCACGGTGATGCCCTCCATCAATGAACTCAGTTATACTTTCGAAATTTCCCGGGATACTGCAGAAAAAAGTTACCGGCACCTGAAAAAAATCGGCATACTCGGTTCCGTGCCCGGCAAAGGCTATTTTGTACTGGCAGCCCAGCTGGCGCAGCCACTGAAAATATTTTTGCTTTTCAACAAGCTCAGTGCGCACAAGAAGATTATTTACGATGCTTTCGTACAAGCCCTCGGGGAAGAGGCAGCTATCGATTTTTATATTTACAACAATGACTTCAGCATCTTTAAAAAATTACTGGAGACACGGAAGGACGACTATACGCACTATGTAATCATCCCCCATTTTATAGAAGGCGGCGAACGCGCGCCTGCTATCCTGAACACGTTGCCAAAAGACCGGCTGTTGCTGATGGATATTCGCGTGCCGGGTGTTTCGGGAACGTATGCCGCGGTGTATGAAGATTTCGAAAATGACATCTACGCCGCACTCGAGGAGGCGCTTCCGCAACTGGAAAAATACCATTCCTTAAAAATTATCTTTCCGGCTTACAGCTACCACCCTAAAGAAATCCTCGCGGGCTTTCATCGCTTCTGCGACCAGTTCGCTTTCACCGGTGAGGTACTGCCTGATATCAGCAACCAGGTGATCGGAAAAGGAGAAGCGTACATCAACCTGATGGAAAACGACCTGGTGTTGCTCATTGAAAAGATAATGGGAGCCGGGATGGAGTTGGGGCGTGATGTTGGCGTGATCTCGTACAATGAGACGCCCTTGAAAAAGCTTATTTTAAACGGTATCACCACGATGTCTACCGACTTCCGGCAGATGGGAGAACAGGCAGCGAAACTTATCCTGCAACAGGCGCATGAACAGGTAGCCGTTCCCTTCCGGCTTACGCTCCGTTCATCTTTGTAAACGGTCCCGCATGGCCGCTTAACGATAAGCCGGCAGAAAATCAGCGCGGTGCGGACTGAATACATCGACCAGCATTCCGGCTTCCACGCAAATAATACCGTGCTCCAGCCCGGGTTGCACAAAGTAGCCATCCCCTGTTTGCAGGCGGCGGGTAAGCCCGTCGATCGTCATTTCAAAGACCCCGCTTTCTATATAGGTAACCTGGCGGTGAGGATGGTGATGAGATTGTCCTGTTGCGCCGGCGGTAAATTTGATCTTCGCCATCATGAGCTGATCATCAAATCCGAAAAGCTGGCGTTGCACGCCGTTGCCGAGGTCCTGCCAGGGCGTTTCCTGTTCCAGCTGAAAAGCTTTGCTTTGCATTGACGTGATTTTTGCGGTAAAGATAATACAGAGGGAGTTCGGACCCGGGATAAACGGGTTGCCGGAGGACCAGTTTATTAAAGTTCCATGGTTAACCGCTACCTATGGAGCAAACAGATAACTTAGCATCGCCGTAATCATTTCATTCGTAACGACCGGACATGGACGAACCAACGCTTTCATTAAATCCCGAACGGGAACCCGGGACCCTGGACCGGCCGGGGGCGGTGCTGGCTGTGCGCAACCTGAGTATCAGCTACGGAAAATTCCAGGCTGTCGCCAATGTATCTTTCGAGGTTAAGCCGGGAGAAATATTTGGATTGCTGGGCCCGAACGGCGCCGGTAAAACCAGCACGCTGAGCGCCATTGAAGGATTACTGAGCTGGCAGGAAGGAGAAATCACCGTGGGCGGTTTTAACAGCCACCAGTTCCCTCGATATGCGCGGGCCAGCCTGGGTGTTCAGCTGCAATCCACCAACTTTCAGCCCGAACTGACGGTGAGAGAAATCCTCCGGTTATATGCGGGCATACATGGTCTTAACCTGTCCGGCGAAGACATTACCCGGCTGCTGCGCGAGATAAAACTGGAAGATGCCGCGAAGAAACGCTTTGGCCAGCTGTCCGGAGGCCAGCAACAGCGGGTTTCCCTTGTTATTGCTACCCTGCATGATCCGAAACTGGTCTTACTGGATGAACCTACCACCGGTCTTGATCCGCAGTCGAGAAGGCAACTGTGGGAAAGGATGGAAGCGATTCGGGTAAGTCACCGGTCAATACTGCTGACGACTCACTCCATGGAGGAGGCTGAAGCCGTCTGTGACCGGATTGCCATTATCGACCATGGGTGTATCATTGCCACTGGTGCACCGGAGGCCCTGGTACTGCTTCATCGCAATGATCCTGAAGTGATAGCAGTGTCCAGGAAAGGAAAGATTACACTGGAGGATGTGTTTATCGGCCTCACGGGGAGAACCATCAGAAATGAATAATGCTTATGCCACAAATCGCACTTCCCACTAATAAGTCAGTACTGGCCGCGCTACTGCGTGCAGACTTTATAACGCAGTGGCGCAACCGCAGGTCGATGATACTGATCCTGTTAATACCGGTGATCATTTTATTGTCCTGGGCACCGCTGGTACCGGTGTTTGGGGGTGCTTTTGTACTTTCGAACAGCATTACCATCGGGCTGACTGCCATCGGGCTGATGGGCTATTCAAATTCAATTGCCCGCGATCGTGATAAGGGCATTTTCCAGCGACTGCGGGTAGCCCCACTGCAACCCTGGTCGATCATGGCCAGCCGGCTGGCTGTTCAGCTCGCCATGATACTAACCCTAACAGCTACGGTGTTTATCGCAGGTGCCCGCTTCGCACAAATTGTGTTGCCGGTTAATGGCTACCTGCTGGGTTTCTTGATGGCCTTTATCGGGGGCACGGTTTATCTTGGACTTGGCCAGGCCATCGTCGGGCTTATCAAAAATGTTGAAACCGTTAACGCGGTGACCCGCCTGGTCTATTTTGTTTTCATCATGGTGGGGATGTTTGCGGAAATGGGGAAACTGGGTGAATCGATGGGCAATATCGTCCGGTGGTCGCCCTACGGAACGGTAAAAAACCTGCTGGCAACTGCCATGGAGCCCGGGAACTGGAACAGGCAAACCACGGAAGAATTACTGGTAACAGTGGGTTATGCCGTACTTTTTTCAGGACTCGGCATCAGGTGGTTTCGCTGGTCACCTGCTCGATAAAAAATAATGCTGCTTTATGGAGAAAAAGAATATCAATTTATTAAAACTGGCCCCGCTGGAACTACTGGTAGCGGCGGTTCTGTTCATTGCATCTATTTTTGCTTTTTCCTTTATCGTACACGAAGCGTTATTTGAACGAGAGGATGAATTCGACTTGAAGGTCATCCATTATTTCACTGCCCATTCCTCGCCATCACTCATTACATGGATGGAACGGGTGACGTTTTTCGGATCCTCCACCTTTCTATTGCCGGCGTACCTGGTACTTATCGGTTTTTACCTTTTCAAAAAGAATTATCGCTATGTGTCTGATATTGCGGTAATAGGCATCAGCAGCACGGCGATCATGTTTGCACTGAAAAAAATATTCCACCGCCACCGGCCCGATATGCCGATACTGAAAGGAATCGCCGGGTACAGCTTCCCCAGCGGTCATTCGCTGTCTTCATTTATTTTTGCCACCATTTTATTATACCTGCTCTGGCAGGAATCACGGTTGCCAAAGGGCTGGAAATCTATCCTCACGGTGATTGTTGTGTTGTACCCGATCATCGTCGGCCTTAGCCGCATCATACTCAACGTGCATTACGCAACTGACGTAATTGGTGGCTTCTGCCTGGGCACCGCCTGGGTAATCGCGATTTTCTTTTTGATGAAAAAAATCAGGCAACGTTTTGATGCTAACCGCCACGAAACGGTATAAAGCCGTATACAGGGTATCATGATAACGTCATCCCCCCTACTTCTTTTTCTAACCGTAGCTTTGATCGGCTGGTCTGGGCCCCCCCTCGCCCAACGAAAGCCTGCTCCAGCCTTCACGGTTATCCCCCTGGGCATAAAGGGCGGAATTGACGAAAGCAATCTTTCCGCTTACCTGTGCGCAGCAGGTGGCACGGACGACTATATCTGCCTCGATGCAGGTACGCTGCATTACGGCCTGGTTTTAGCCAACCGCACGGGCGCTGTTAAGGGAAGCCCAACCGCCTTTCTCCGCAAAAACGTGAAAGCCTACCTGGTCTCCCATCCGCACCTCGACCATGTTGCCGGTCTGGTTATCAATTCACCAGACGACAGCAGTAAAAATATTTACGGGTTTCCGTTTTGCCTGTCGGTATTACAGGATAAATATTTCAGTTGGAAAAGTTGGGCAAATTTCGGAGACCTGGGAGAGCAACCGGCACTGAAAAAATACCATTACGCAGCGCTGGCCCCCGGGCTTGAAACCGAAATTTTGGGCACGCCGTTGCGGGTAACTGCCTATTTCCTCAGCCATGCTGCTCCTGGCCTCAGCAGCGCCTTCCTTATTCGTAACAGTGATGACTACCTGCTTTACCTGGGAGATACGGGTGCAGATTCCATCGAGCACAGCATTTACCTCCAGCAGTTGTGGACGGCTATCGCACCACTCATCACTGAAAAAAAATTAAAGGCAATTTTCATCGAAACGTCCTTTCCTGACAGCCAGCCACCAGCGCAGCTTTTCGGCCACCTCACCCCGGCTTTACTGATGCAGGAGCTGCATCTACTTTCCCAGGTGAGCGGGGGGAGCCTTCAACAGGTTCCCATCGTCATTACCCACATGAAACCCGGTGGCGACAAAGAAATGAGGATAAAAAAAGAAGTGCTTTTACACAATAACCTCCACCTTAAGATCCTGTTCCCGATACAGGGAAAAGCGATGTATTTCCGGTAGCTATAAGCAAAGTTAAAACCGGGTCTGCAATTATTGCCCTACGCAAATGCACGTATTTTTCGCCCGGGCTGGTACAAAAAACGCATAATTTACACAGCGCCTGAGAAGCAAATTTGCAGTTGGGCATCATACATACAAAATGTTAAAACCCTTGCCCACAAAGGGTTTCATGCAACTACCACACCGTTACAGATAGTAAAATTGAACTGAATTGAGTTTTACAGCTGCAATTTGACGTCGTATGTTTGCGTTAGAAATGAAAACAGCACACCAGCTCTGGTGAATCAGTAAAAGAGCCGTTGCCCCATTCTTCCTTTTGACTGCCATACCACTACACGATTATCGCCACCTGAAAAAGTACTTAGCTAAGACTTCATAAACATATTAATGCATCATTATTTATTTAACCTTTTTATCAACCACAAAAAGAAAAACTACAATTATGAAAACCTACAAAACAACAGCAATCGCTTTGTTCGCACTTTTAACCATTGTTTCAACCAGCAATGTAATGGCCAACGAAAGCAAGAAATCGACTAACGGCATTGAACTCAGATACGTTGGCAACAACGAAAACCAGCCGGTTTTCCAGTTGAATGTAAACAATGCCGATGAAGATGAATTCCTGGTGACTTTCCGGGACGAACAAAACAATGTATTGTATTCAGGCAAACTTAAGGGCGTGAATATCTCCAAGAACTTTCAGATCGATACTGATACTATTGGTGACAATGTAGTGAGCGTTGAAGTGAAATCCAGGAAATCAAACAAAACTGAAGTGTACAAAATTAACCGTACACACAGTTTCACTGAAGATATCAGCGTTAGCAAATTATAATTGCTACAACATGCAACCCGTTAAAGAGGCAGGAAATTTCTGCCTACAGTTTAACCGCAAATGGTTCTCTTGTTTTATAATCTGGCACCTTCGGCATAAAAAAAGTTCACCGCACGGTGAACTTTTTAATTGAGGTCCTTGCCGGACCCCTACTTTTTTACCAGGGATGCAGCCATCATACAAGTTTATATTTTCCGCGGATACTGGCTTTAGTCAGTTGATTAAGCGCAGCGTCACTGGTAATCTGTTCTTTTACCGGATCCCATTCGAATGACTTTCTAGTCCAGTAACCGATATTGGTTAAGCAGCAGACCGAACTGGTACGGTGCCCCGTTTCTGCATCGCAGATGGGCTGCTTGCCTGTCTTCATACAATCCAGCCAATCGAGATAATGGTCAGGGCTGTTGTACAAATGAATTTCATCAGGTTTAATCGTAGCGGTGGCGATATTAACCGGGTCGCTGTCCAGGTATTCCCGGCTGATGTCAATCCTGCCTTTTTCACCAATAAAACGAACGCCGTAGTTCCGCCCAAAATCCTGGTGTTTCACCGGAATGCCATTTTCGTAAATCATCACCAGCCCTTTTGTAGCCGTTCCTTCCGGTGGAATAAATTTTACGGGGCCGCTCTTATCCATACCCAGGCCCCACTGTGCAATGTCGAACATATGCGCGCCCCAGTCGCTGACCATACCACCGCCATATTCTTTGTACAGGCGCCAATTCGGATATATATCCTTTTCCACCGGCGGTGAAAGTTCGGCGTTAAAGGCACGAAACGGTGCAGGCCCCACCCAGGCTTCCCAGTCCAGGTATTCCGGTTTGGTTTCGGCGGGCAGCGTGCAGGGTACAGACGGATCGCCGACGTTAACCAGTACCTCTTTAATTTTACCGATGTACCCGTTTTGCACGAGTTCACAGGCCTGCCTGAAATTCTTCCAGGACCGTTGCATGCTGCCCGTCTGCAGTATTTTCTTATTTCTGTTCATCGCATTTACCATGGCTCGTCCTTCTTCAATGGAATGCGCCAGCGGCTTTTCGCAATACACATGTTTACCGGCGTCAGCGGCCATAACGGTTGCCACGGCATGCCAGTGGTCCGGCATAGCGATTACGATGCCATCAATGTCTTTCCTGTCCAGCACCTCCCTGAAGTCATGGTAACTTTTAAATCCTTTGTAACTCGCCGTTCCCGACGCACCCGCGTAGGCTTTTTCTACCAGCGACTGAAACAAAGCCAGTTTTTTGGTATCGGCGTCCGCGCCGGCGACAATTTGTGCTTTGTCAGAAAATGAATGAAGCAGGGAGCGACCCTGTTTTCCGGTTCCGATAAAACCAAGGTTCACTTTATCACTGGGTGGCAGGTAGCCCCGCCCGCCCATGACGAACCGGGGTATGATGCTGAAAGCAAGGGTAGCTTTTGCGCCGTCGGCAAGGAATGCTCTCCGGGATTTTTTCATATGTTCTTATTGTTTTGAATAATTAAAAGCAGCGTTAGATGCAGCCAACGGTGTATACGTACAGACCGGTGGCATAACAAAATAGGTTATTTTTTGCAGTGGTTGGCCGGCGCTCAGCCATGTACCCGAAATTTAATGCGCGGCCGTTTGCTGCTACACCCACGTAAACGGGTTGCCCGCCACTACATGCGTCACTTTTACGCCGGGTAGCTGCGGCTGCAACCAGCCCTGCAGCCATTCCATACCAGGCTCTTCGCTTACCGAATGGCCGAGTACGATGAGCGCAGTTTTACCACCCAGGGCTAGTGTGTCGCGGATATATTCAGCGGTTTCCCATTCATGCACCTCTCCCACTACCAGCACGTCAGGTGCATTTTTTTCTACCACTTCCATATGGCGCTGGCCGCCGCTGGCCCCCGGCAGCAGGGCGATTTTTTTACAGGGCATATCACCGGGGCCTATGATCCTGAGGTGGGCAATCGACAAGCTTGTTTTCAGGTGTTCAGCCAAGGCCGTCAGCGAAATTTCCGGCACCTCCAGGATGGAACTGCCTGTTGAGAAGTAGGGCAGCCAGCCGGCCTTTTTCACGACTCCATAGGTGACCCCATCGGGCACAAATGAATGGATATAATCATGCAGCCGCCAGACGGTGATTTTATGGTCATTCAGCAACTTTAATTTCTGATCGACGATGTGGTTTGGACTTACCCATTCCTTGTCATCAGTATGATTATAAAATGTCGGCTCATGGGCAATGATAAAATTCACGCCGCTGCTGATAGCCATTTCGATGGTCTTCACGGTGGCGAACATGGTCGTAATGACTCCGGTTACCTTACTATCACGACTGCCCGATTTCAGGGTATCGACCGTTTGGGCAAAAGGCGCACCGGGCACAGCCTTCAGAATAATATCCATAATATCGCCGACTGTGTAGGAGGCAGATTTATGCTTGTTGCCGAACCCGGGGCCAGGCAAACTTAATGCGACCGCAGTGCCAATACCGGCCTTAATCGCGTTTCTGATAAAACTCCTCCGCCGCATCTCCCCGCCCTGTAAAAATGTAATCGGTCTTTCTGTTTTCATGACTTACTGTTTTAATACGATCACCGGCGTTGCCGGCTGTTTTATTTCTTGAATTTTCCGGACTGGTATGCTTTTATGATTTTCCTCGCAATATCCGGGTAAACTGCCACCCGGTGGGAGCGTACATAGTCCGGGGTAGACGCATCTTTATCGGCCATCTGCAGGAATATCGCCCGGGAGGCCAGCGATGGCATATGGCAGTCGATACAGTTATCTGCGAGCACCATGTTCTTTGCGGGCGTAACCGAACATACCGGCTGTACGGAACCGTTATGACAGTTGAGGCACCGGGACGAAAACAGCGCCGGCCTATTGCTTTCTTTTTGATGAACATTATGGCAGGAACTGCAGGTCATGTCGCTTTGTATAAAACATTTACTGGACGACAGCAGACCGTACTGGTTGCCATGCACATCCAGCTGGGCAGCGCTGTCAGGACTATACTTGGGCAGCGAGAAATCTGACAGCCGGTTACCGGCAACGAAAGAAAACACGGGCTGTACCGGTTTGCGGATCCCGGAATGACAAAGTGCGCAGAGGTCGAGTTTTTGCTGGCGGGTCATATCCTGCCCGGCCAGGATATGATGGGCGGTCTTATCTCCCGGGTGCGCCTGCTGGTAGGCGACATGTTTTGCCGCCGGACCATGACATCGTTCGCAGTCTACGCCATACACGATAGAATTCCTGTCGATATAATTGACGTTGTTACCGGCATCTTCGTAAGTGGCGCGGGAGCCGTGGCATTCGAGGCAACGGGCCGGTATCAGCCGGGTAAATCTCGGAAGCCCGGCCGGGTATCCCGGGCTATTGCACCAGCTCTTCGTTGGTACGTAATAAGACACGGGCAGCTGGTACAGGAGGTTCTCCTTCCAGTATAAATAGGTCTGCCCCTTTTTTCCAGACCCTACCACGATATCCATGGATTCCGCCCGGCTTTGTTCGCCGTTGATGTAAACGGTTTGAAAAAACCCGTTCTCCTTTTTTTCGAGTTTTACGTCCATAAAAGGATTGTACCGGAAATCGTTATGGCCACTGTCAAAACTACCTTTTATAAATTGTGCTGCGGCAGGCCTTGACGTCAGGAAATGGGAGGTTTGCGAAAAGCTGTCGTGGACCGCCCGGTGGCAGCTGAGGCAGGCATCCGTGCCGGCATACAGGCTATCGGTTATACCCGGCCGCACCGAAACCGCAGGTCGGAAACCGGTACAAATGACGGTTCCGGCATACACCACCAACAGCAAAATAACTGTGATGATCGCGTGTTTTTTTATGGAAGGAAATCCCTGCATGTATCGCATTTTTTACCCGTCACCCGTTGTTTACTTGGCACGCCGTACTATTTTTCTTGAATCAGGAGCAGCCAGCCTTTATTTTTGCTCACTGGTATCGGTTCCCCTTCACGGAACGTTCTGCCCGGCTGGAACCCGGCGATTTCCGGGGCCGTGATGGTCGACCTGGCCCGGTCGAGTCCCAACCCATTCCAGTCGATTTGCAGGTTCACTTTTTTATCGGCTGCCGCCCAGCTGGCGAGGGCAACCAGTGCCGTTCCTTTTTTAGCAAAGACGGTAGCCAGTATGTCCTTATCACCGGTAGTGACCGGGCACCGGGGGCTCCAGTAACCGACCATTTTTATGCCCTGCATGCCCACTTCATCCCACAACTTCCAGAACGGACGCGGGTCGCTTTTATCACTCCATCCCAGGCGGCTGGTCATACCATAGAGCATACCCCTCCAGGGGTTGCCATCTCCCTGCAGCATCTCACCCATGAGTCCGAAAGGAATGCCGCTTACTTCAGTCAAAAAGTAATCAGGGGAATTATTTTCATAGTCAAAATATTCACCGAACCAAAGCCTGTTCAGGTAAGGAAAATGTTCCATGTACAGCATGGCGCTGTTGTTAAAACCGTCATTTTTGTTGTACTGGTTGGCGGAATGCAAATCGATGATGCCGGGGTGGCCGCCCTGGGTGAGTACCCGCTTAATCCGTTTCATAGTGATACGGTCAAAGGCAACATCATCGAGGTAGATGCCGTCTATACCTACACGCTGTACCAGCCAGTTCATGCCTTCTACATAGTAATTGTGCCAGCGGTTCAGGCCGCTGTTGATAATGGCAGCATCGTTTAACTCCGGGACGAACCAGGCCGGTATATAATCATCGCCCAGGTGTTCCTGTAACCAGCTGAAACCGCCACCTTTTCCGGGTGAATAAATTTCGTGATCGAGGCTGCGCAGGGCAAAGGTCTCCCAGGCATGATCAGACAATTCGCGGATGGTGTTATAAATTTTTACTTTTAGCCCGAGCTGGTGGGCAGAATCGATATACGCTTTCATCTTTTTCCAGGCGATGAACGGGTAATTGATCCAGGGATTGATGGGGGTGGCATGGTGAATATTCACGACGGTAGCACCTGCGGCCTTAATGGAATCAGGACTGTTGTAGCGGTGATAGAACCGGTTTTTCCACTGGAAGTCGGTATTGATGGCATGAAACGGCGTGACCAGCAACGTAAAGTTATAAAAGAGCGTATCGCCTTTCTTCATCGAACGGCTGCCGCTGTAGTTACTGGCCAGAACCGAGGCGCCCTTCCTGAAAATGTCGATACCTCCCCTGCCTTCGTTACCCCAGGACGCAGGAAGGAGTAATGGTTTTTGCAAAAAGAAATTGGTATTCAGCGGGCGGCTGTAATTTTCATCGCGCAGCGAATATTGCAGCCCGGCATTGACGGCGCCAATCCATGCGCCATCCTGGTTTTTATGAGCAACGTCCCATTTCCATTGCACGGTATCCGGCCGCAGGCCGCCTTTCTGTCCCAGTCCCATCACGTAAGTGGCCGCTTCCGGCCTGAAAGGGAGGTGCAGGGTAATGTCTTTA
The DNA here is from genome assembly GCA_038229695.1 of Chitinophagales bacterium. Lineage (GTDB taxonomy): Bacteria > Bacteroidota > Bacteroidia > Chitinophagales > Chitinophagaceae > JACMLD01. Next base: position 14,504 of record JBBROE010000011.1, read on the forward strand.
AAATCGAGCGCAGCTTTGGCCGTCACTTTTACGCTGCAGTTCATGAAGCCATCAAATTCCAGCGAAGCAGCAACCAATACTTCCAGGCTGTCGTTTTCATTCAGGGCGGTCCAGGCCATGGTACCGGCTTCCTGCCTGGTGAACCGGACACCGCGACTGGTTAATTTTATATCCTTTCCATCCCCGGCAAGGGTAAAATGAAAATGTACCGGTTCGGTCAGCAGGTTATTCGGCTGTTCGGTTAAACCCGTCATTTCCGGCGAAAAAAAGGTCTGGATCTGTTTGGGCAGGCCGTCCTTATTCAGTTCAATCTTCCGCCCCAGCAGGCTGATGCTGCTGCCCTCACGCACCAATGCCGTATACGGCGCAATCACTTCATTCTGCTGGGCGAGATCGGAATTGAGCCAGCTCAGCCGCGTCATTAATTCGGGCTGGTCAGCACCGTGATTGATCGAATTTTTATTACTAACCTGAATGGATAACAGTATTTTTTTTTCCGGGGTGCGTCCTTCTTTGAGGGTTACATAGCCATGGTATTCACCCGGAAACGCATGTTCGGGAATCAGCAGGTTACACCAGAGCGGCTGTATTGTTCCGGCTGCCACCTGAACATTTTTAGCAAACAGGAGCCCGTTGTAACTCCGGCCGCCTGTATTGATACAACTGAATGCAGACGCGTCAATCCGGTGACCGGCCGCATCTGTGAGGCCTGAGGTGGACACCATTAAGCCATCGAGATCCGACAGCGCATAGATACCCAGCTGGAAAGCGAAGTTTTCTCCCCGGTCAGCCAGCCCTGCAAAGCGCAACCGTTCACCTTTAGCAATCCAGCGTTGGGGCAAATCATGTTTCATCTTTATCACATGCATCCGGTCTTCTGGGAATACCAGGAAATATTCTTCCCGGTGCCTGCTCAGCAGACTGGCGGTTTCCTTTGCCGTGGCGATCACCTCCATGGGGTAAAAACTGTTGAAAGCATTGATCGCCTCTATCCGGCGGCAAAAAGTATTGGGCCGCAGGCCGATGGTATCTTTTGCCGATAGCCAGGGCTGGTCCGCTGCTGTATCCGCGGCCAGGTAAACCCCTTTCGGGTAATTACTCCTGCCCTCATTTTTATAGGGCATATAATAAATAAAGTAAGTAGCATGCCCGGGCCTGGGTTGGAAATAAATAGTCCCGGATTCGCGACTTAGCTTCACCGGTTGTACCGCCCTAACGATATCACCGGTTGCTGCATCCTGCACGAAGATCCTTTTTCTTTCGGGGAAACTATCCCTTCTGCGCCATTCAATGATCACCCTGGCCACTGTAGGGTGACCTGTTAGTACAACCACTGCCCGGTGGTTTCCGAGCGAGTCGGCGTTCCAGCCGTCATTTGCATTCGTATACGCCAGCCTTTGTGAAAATAATACCGGTGAAAAGGCAAGAGAGAAAAGGACCAGCATTATCCGGGAAGGCAATACACGCATGATCTAATTTACAGCATACGGCCAGAATAACGAGTGCCCATGTGAAGCATTGGCTTTTTTAATGTACCTGCGGCCCGAACTGTGCTGGCAAAAGACAGTTTGTTGTAATTTCCGGGCCAGATGAAGGGCCTTTACGTTAACATACCGCTGCGCATATATTGCTTACTACTCTGCCTTTGCATGCTGGTTGCAGGCTGCTCGGCTCCGGGTGGCCAGCATCCCAGGGTAAGAGTGGAAACTACGGCCGGAGACATCATTATGGAAGTGTACCCGGACAAGGCGCCGCTGACCGCAAACGCTTTCTTAGCGCATGTAGATGCGGGGTATTATCACCATGGATCGTTTTACCGGGTACTGAAGGACGACAACCAGCCTTCAAACGCTGTTAAGGCAAATCTCATCCAGGGGGGAATATGGAAGACCAATTACAAGCTGGCGTCATCATTACCGGGCATACCGCATGAACCAACGAGCAAAACACAACTTTCACATAAAGACAGGATGGTATCCATGTCAAGAATGGAACCGGGGACGGCAGCGACAGAATTTTTTATTTGTATTGGCGACCAGCCCGGTTTTGATTTTGGCGGCGATAACAACCCGGACGGGCAGGGTTATGCGGTGTTTGGAAAAGTGATCGATGGTATGCAAACGGCTTACCATATTTTCAACCGCCACAGCTTCGAACAATCCATTGACCCTCCGGTGGTGATTATCAATATTGTTCGCGAGTGAAGCTGGCCCGGTTCATTTTCCCGATTTTGCCCTAATATAATTTTTTCAGGTGCATGACCTCACCACCGCCCGGTGCGGTCTGCAGGGTGAGGATGTCTTTCGCCGAGACGGTCCGGCTGCTCTGCAACAGCTTGTTCGGATAGCGATCTGCATCCGGCGCATCGGTATAGATGCTGGCTTCATAATTCCCTGGTGGCAGAAAGGAAAAGTTAATGCGAAGCGCCCTGGCTTCATGATTGGAGATGCTGCCGATGTACCAGTCGTCCCCATGCCTTCGGGCAATCGTGATAAACTGCCCCGGTTCCCCGTCCAGCACTTTGGTTTCATCCCAGATGGTCGGTATCGCCTTCAGGTAATCAAAGCCCGGCTGACCCTCGTAGGCGGCAGGATAATCGCAAACCATGCCCAGGTAATTTTCCAATACCACATACATCGCCAGCATATGGCATCGCGTGCCGCGCATCAATGGCCTTGTATACTGGATGATGAATGCAGCGTCCGGGACCGCCCGAAACCCACCGAGGTGATAATCCGTTGAGCCCGCCAGCATCCGGGTGAACGGGATATTGATGTCATGATCAGGGGAAATCCGCGTGCTCCATTTGTTGCACTCATAATTTAACGTGCCTTCACGGGTGAACTCGTTGGGCCAGGTGCGACTGAGCCCGGTATTTTTATACGCCCCGTGAAACTGCACATGCAGGTGGTGCGCTGCTGCCTTTTCCAGCATTTCAGTTTGCATATTCACCATCAGCTGATCATCCCGATCCATAAAATCTATCATCATGCCGCTGATGCCCCACTTTTCAAACTGCGCGTAGGCCTTGTCCAGCTGCGGGTACAAAGCTGCCCAGTGCACCCATACCCGGATGCCCACCCCTTTCGATTTTGCATAGTCGCATACCTCCTGCATGTCCAGGCCGGGTACGGCCCGGGTAACATCCGCATGGGGACCAGGAGAAAACCCGGCGCCATCATTCACATACCATTCATGCAGGCCATATTCCACGACGGAATGATAATCCAATTTATTGCGCGCACAGAAATCGATATAATATTTGTTAGTGACAAAATTATTGCCGGGTGCGTTAATCGTATCCGGCACTACGTTGCCATTCCACCAAGGAAATGTGGTCTTTCCCGGCTTAATCCAAGAAACATCGCTGATCTTACAAGGCTCGTTCAGCGTGGTAATGATGTTGGATTCAATGAGGGCGCCGACCCGATCGCTGATCAGCAAAACCCGCCAGGGGCTGTTGTGGGGAAGGGTTGCTTTAACCCGCACACCGGGTTCACCCGGCAGCGGCGAAAGGATACCCCGTAAACGATTGTGCCGCTTTGTAAGGTACATACCGGCGTAATCCAGGAGCGCCGCTTCAGTAACGGCCACGTAGATATGACCAGGCAGGGTAAACAAGGCGGGCATATCCATGAGCGTATCTTCCTTTAGCTGGTCCAGCGGAATCACGGTGTATTCATTTTCATGCGAGCTGGTAAAACCGGGCAGCAGCAACGCGCGCAGTGTCGGGTTGCCCGTAAAGGCAAATTCCGTGTGCTCATCGGTAAGCGCATAATGCTCCCACCCATTCTGCCTGGGTATTTCATAGCGGAAAGCCAGGCCGTCATTAAATACACGGATGACCAGGTTAACTTTCCGGTTGGGTGTTTTTTTCTCCTCCAGCGGCACCAGCAGTTCCCGGAAATGTTCATCTACTGCCCTGGCTTTACCAACCACCAGGGTATATTTATCCTCCTTATCTGCGATAGCGGTATTGCCTATCCGCAAGTCTGTTTTAAAAGAGCCACCTTCGGCAAAATCCAGGCTCAGCGCGGATTGACTGATGATGGTGTGCATTTTATATGCGACGCTATATTCGGGGCCGGAAGGTAAAATACGCAATGAAAAAACCAGGTTGCCATCGGGAGACGCTATATTAAAGGGCTTATTTGCAGCTATAGATACCCGGGAAGTAAATAAGAGGGGCAGCAGGAAAAACAGTACATATTTCATACAGCAATTGTTGGCGTGAGGAAGATACCCCCTTAAAGATAGAACATAACCCGGCTGCGTTTAAGACCCCGCTGAAGTTTATGGTGTTACCCTGCTCCCTTTCATGGCATAGTAAAGGATATAGCCGTACGAAGGCAGCATACAAACCAGGAAAGACAGCTGGTTGGAAAAATTGAACGGGTTGCCTTTCATAAAACCGTAAAGCAGGGGCAGGATGGCACCCCCGGCGATACCCATGATAAGGAGGGCGGCGGCAATTTCGGTAAAGCGTCCCAGGTTTTTCAGCGCCAGGGGCCAGATCGCCGGCCACATCAGGGCGTTGGCGAGGCCCATCAAAGCAATACCGGCAATGGCCGTATAGCCATGCGTGAAAAAAACAAAAACGGACAGCGTTATTCCCAGTACTGCGGAACCGGTAAGCGCCGCCTGTTGCGACAGCCAGCGGGGAATGGCAACAATACCTACGATATAACCCGCCAGCATGGAAATGAGCGTGAACGAAGTAAAATAGCGGGTCGAATCCAGCGGCAGGCCCATTGACTTTCCATATGCGCCAATCGCGTCTCCAGCCATCACCTCCACCCCCACATACAGGAACAAACAGACGATGCCCAGCACAAGGTGAGGGTACTGGAACACGGAAGTTTTTACAGCTGACCCGGCAGCAGGCTTTTCCTCCTCGTTTTTGATTTCCGGTAAGGCGGAAAAATAGACCAGCGCAGCAACCCCGACGGATAACGCGGCAAGGATGATATACGGCAGGATAATTTTCTGGCTGAGCTGGTTCAGCAACACAGTTTTCTGAACGGCATCAGTCACCGAATTGATGTCTGCTTCAAGCGCTGAAGCATTGCTGAGCAAGATCACGCCGAGTATGAGCGGACTGAGCACACCGGCGACCTTATTGCAAATCCCCATGATGCTCATCCGCTTTGCCGCACTCTCGATCGGGCCAACAATACTGACGTACGGATTAACCGCGGTCTGGATCAGGGTCAGCCCCATCCCCTGCGTGAAGAGCGCCACCAGGAAAATGCCGAAATTGCGCTGGTTGGCAGCCGGTATGAAGGCAAGCGATCCCAGCGCCATAACGAAAAGGCCCAACGACATGCCTTTCTTAAACCCGGTCTTCTTCAATATCCAGGAAGCCGGCGTTGCCAGCACAAAATAGGCCATGTAAAAAGCGAATGTGACGAGGAAGGGTTCCACATCTCCTTTTAACTGGCACACCAGTTTCAGGAACTGGATAAGCGTTCCGTTCAGCCAGGTAATAAAACCCAGCATAAAATAAAGCAACCCCAGCACGGCAATAATGTACCCGGTACTTCTCCGGGCGGGGGCATGTAGTGTTTCGGGCAGTGTTGCAGCAGTGGCCATGGTCAATAAATTGCTGTGGATGAAATTCGGTTTCGTCCGAAGATAGATAAATCCATTTTATTTAGTTGCTTCGCCTGAACGACGAATCAACCTGGCTGCCTTTATCATCACTATACGCGGAAAAATATTTTCCGTCGGTAAAGGAAAAAGCAAAGTCCCCATTCCAGCATAAAAACCACCAGGCAGCCAATAATGTAGGAGGGCATTGCAGCCACGTGAAACCAGCCCAGCACCCCATCGGTAATAAATTTGATATAGCCCGTGAACCAGCGATCGCCCACGATTTCGAAAAAAACATAAATGAAGATCGAATTCATCCCTACGATGGTAAAAAAGAGCAGGTACCGCCGGTGGTTGAGGATGTCAATCCACCAGTAACTGAGGGACAGGAAGCAGAGACACCAGCCGAGCGAGGCCAGGGTAAAGCTGCTGGTTGCGATACGTTTGATGATGGGCGTTATTCCAGCTGCGTCGAGTCCATAGCCAAGGGCAAACGCAATCGCTGCCCAGGTGAGCAATACCGGCAGCTTACGGTGGTTGGACAATAACCATTTACCGGCCATCGCACCGGCTATTGTATGTACAGCCGTGGGGATACAATTGATGGCAACCCAGCCCCCCTTATTTATTTTATTCATCAGCAGGATGTCTGCGTAATTACCGAAATTATGCTGATCGGTGAAGGGCTGATCAAAGCCTGGTACATGGGTAAACCGGTAAAGCATTTCAGTCACCAGCAAGAGCCCGATACAAAACGCGGCCTGCGCAGCGTAGTTCCAGCGAAAGATCAGGAAGGCCACCATCGTGGTGAAAGAAAGTTGTGTGAGCACGTCCCACAATTCAAAAGACAATCCTTTTGGCCGGACGGCATAATCCAGTACGCCCCAGAAAAACAACCAGGCGCAACGCCTGGCGATCTTTTTAAACGCCTGCCTCCAGCTGGCACCATTCGACCATAGCCTGTTGAGCGAGAACGCCATGGCTGCACCGGCCATAAACATAAAGGCCGGCTGGATCAAATCCCAGAAACGAAGCCCATGCCACGGATGATGGGTAAACTGGGTGATGAAGTGATGAAAGCCCGATTCAGCCGAATGATCGTAGAGATAGCCATAGAGGCCCGTACTCTCCAGTGCCAGGAGCACCATGATGAAACCCCGTAAGAAGTCGAGCGACAGTAAGCGGTAACCGGGTTGCAAGCTAACCGTTTGATACGCCATAGTAGTTTTGGTTTGATTGTTCTGCCCGGCTGACGAAGATGATCAGCGGGTACCGGGCAGTGTTAATTAATTCACCAGGAACACATACTTGCCTGAACCGGTTTCCAGGATAGCGTAACCGCCTTCCTGCCGCAGGGGCTGCTGCAATTTCCCGTTTACCGTAAGTACAGCATTTGCCGGTGCAGGTAAAAAGATCTGGGCCCGGCTATTGGGTGGAATGGCGACCGCAAGCCGGAATGTTTTACCGTTCTTCTGCCATGCCGATTCAACAGGACCCATCACAGAAAGGTAGCTGCCTGATGCACTCGTGAGGGTGCCTGCCGGCTGCGGCTTGATGATGATGCGTGTAAAGCCCGGTGCCGCAGGATTGATGCCGAGGATTGAACGATAGAACCATTCGTCAATGGAACCAAACATCGGGTGGTTCATGGAGTAAACGGTGCCTGCGTCTCCCCAGCGTTCCCACAAGGTTGTCGCCCCGTGCTGCAGCATATTGATCCAACCGGGATAAGTTGGCTGATGTGCAATGCGGAATGCGGTTTCATTGTCGTTGCGCATGCGCAGCACATCGAACAGCATCCGGGTGGAAAAGATGCCGGTGGAAACATGCCAGTCGCGCCGCTCAAATTCATGGTACAGGGCAGCGGTGGTATGTTCCTGCTCCGGGGAAAGTCCGTACCAGAGTGCAAAAAGCTGGGCGCTCTCGGTACCATTGTCGAAACGCCCGGTGCCGGGTACCAGGAAACGGCTGACCAGCGCTTTTTTTATTTGCAGGGCCAGCCCGGCGTAGTTAACGGAATCGGCCGTGTGGCCTAATATTCCTGCGAACTTTGCTGCAAGCAGCGCATGCTGGTAATAAAACGCCGTGGATGTTAAGCCCTCCGGTTTGGGATCGAGGGCTTCGTGGTCACTGATTCCCCAGTAAAACAAATGATCGATCGCTTTACGGGAAAGAAAGGCCAGTTGTTTTTTTACCGCGGGATAATTTTCTTCGATGGTACGCTTGTCGCCATATATATCGTATAATTGTTCCTGCAGGTAAGGAAACGCGAGCTGCCAGCCAATGGGGCCGGATTCATCTCCATAGCCTTTATCCGTGATCCCGGTGAAAGGGGCTATCTCGGTTATGCCCCCGCTGTCGCGCTGGTCATTCGCGAAATCGTTTACTGTTTTCCGGTAGAAAGCAGCCATATTAAAATTATACATGTAAGCATTGGCCGTTACAGCAATGTCGGCGCCATACCCCATTTTCTCGCGGCCGGGGCAATCCGATTGAACGCTGAATACATTGCTGAGAAAGGTCCAGTTCACCACTTCATGCAGGCGGTTGAACAGGCTATCGCTGCAGTGAAACGTTCCGTTTTCCTGCAGATCGGTATTCATCCTGAGCCCGGTTATATCGTTTGGTGTCGGTGTGCCGGGCCAGCCCGAGATCTCCACATAGCGGAAACCATGGAAGGTAAAGCGTGAATGCCAGTGCTCCGTCCCGGTTCCGTTCAGGATGTATTGATCCTGCTGCCACATGGTCTCGGGTGCTCCCGGGCCGCCTGTTATGCCGCCTTTCTTTATCTGGGTGGCGGCAGTGGTTAAGCCATTGAGGGATCCATCCGGAAACAGGGCTTCCCCATACCGGAGGGTGATACAGGTGCCCGGCTTTCCCTTCACTGAAATCGCTGCCACACCGGCAAAGTTTTGTCCCATGTCCGCGATAAAAACACCCGGCTTCCATTCCGTGACAGCAACAGGAACCAGTGTTTTTGTAATCCTGACGGGCGGTTGTTGCTGACTGCTTAGTCTTCCCGCGGGGCCGGTCACTATTTCAGCATTTTTCCAGGGCGCAGCCGTCTGCCCTGTCGTGTTCCAGTTTTTTTGTTCGAGACGGGCATCATAGGTTTCCCCCAGGTAAACATTGTTGGTGATCACCGGGCCCCGGTCAGTTTGCCAGGATTCATCTGTAGCCAGTAGATCGATGGTTCCATCGGTATAACGGATACGCAGATTTGCTTTTACGCAGGGCCTGCCGTGCTGCTGGTAATCCCGCAGATCCCAACGCCCAAAAAATTTAAAGGGCAGCGGATTCCACCAGCCGTTGCCGAGCATTAGACCCAGGGTGTTGTTTCCTTTTTTCAGCGCGGCCATTACATCATACACAGCATAAAGTACCTCTTTGCTGAAACGGGTAAAGCCGGGGTCGAGCAGGCTGGTACCAACTTTTTCCCCGTTAAGGCTGGCTTCGTAGTAACCCAGGCCGCACACATAGAGGCGGGCCGAAGCCACTTGTCTTGCGGTGGCAAATGTTTTCCTGAAAAGGGGCATCGCGTCGGGCAGGTAAGCCGCAGCATCCGGCGGCTGGGGGCGGCCGTCGCCTATCCATTTGCCCTGCCAGTCGGACGCCGCCAGCATCGCTGTTTCGAACCAGTTCGTCTTGCTCCACGCTGATGGCAAGCCTTGGCCGTTGTAGACTTTTACCCGCCAGTAATAGCGCGTAAAAGGCCGGAGCGGTACGCCACTGTACGTGATGTTCAGGTTATCACCAGCGTTGACCCGGCCGGTACTCCACGCAGTTCCCCTGCCGTGTTCAATTTCCGCCGGGCTGGCAGACACGATGATTTCGTAGGCCGACTGTACCTGGTCATTCGCCGTAGCTTCGAAATTCCAGCTCAGCTGGGGCCGGTGAATGTCAATACCCAGCGGGTTGCTGCGGTATTCACAGGATAATGCCGCCGGCTGAAGCGGGGATTGCGCCAGGCAACGTACTGCCGCATACAGGTAAAATATCGTGCACAGCAACATAAATCGCCTGGCAAACGGCATAATGGTAAAGTTGTATTTCTCCCGGTTGCTTAATCTACCGTAGAGGGATAAACGAAAGATTCCGATGCATTTACTTTGATGCCGTCATTTCAGTTTTATAGGTAAAGGTATAATCGCCGGACCCGGTATCCAGGCTGAGATCATTGCCCTCCTGTTTCACCTGTTTGAACCCCTCTCCCAATGCCTTACCGGACTCCGTTACGCCCGCCTGTTTTGCTCCAGGCAATATGATGGTCGCCATGGTATTGGCGGGGATGGTTACATGCACGGTAATTTCCCCGTCCTTCAATTCCCAGCCGCTGTTGATTTGGCCATAGCTGCTGAGGAAACCTGCTTTTGCGTAGCTGAAACGGTTGGCGGGATGCGGCTGTATGCGAATGTGCCTGTACCCCGGTTCACCAATTTCGATACCAGCCACTACGCGGTACATCCAATCGCCGATGGCCCCGTAGGCGTAATGGTTGAATGAGTTCATACCCACATCTTCGAAGGTACTGTCTGTCTTTTGCCCGTCCCATCTTTCCCAGATGGTGGTAGCGCCCATTTTCACCGGGTAAAGCCAGGAAGGATAGGTTTGCTGCAACAACAGATCGTAGGCGACATCGGTACGGCCATTGGCTGATAAAACATGGCACAGATAGGGCGTGCCGAGGAAGCCGGTGGACAGGTGGTTACCCCGGCCTTTGATGTCGTCGACCAGGTATTGCGTGGCTTTTGCCCGGAGATTTTCCGGCAGCAGGCCAAACTCCAGGGCCAGTACATAACTGGTCTGTGATTCTGATGCAATGCGCCCTTCCGCGGTTACATAATTCGTATTAAAGGCGGCTGTCACTTTTTCGAATACATCGTTGTACATTTTGGCCTCCTCGGTTTTTCCCAGCACCGCTGCGGCTTTCGCCACCAGGGAAGAAGAATAGGCGAAGAACATCGTGGCTATCATATCGGGACTGGTATACCCGTCATTCTCCGTCTGGCGCATCGATTTGTAAAATAGCCAGTCGCCAAACACACTGCCCCCTTTCCACAGGTAACTATTACCGGCTTTGTTGCGGATATAATCCACGTACGCCTTCATGCCGGGGTATTGCGTTTCCAGGATTTGTTTATCCCCGAATACCTGGTACATGGTCCATGGTGCGATGGTGGAAACGTCGCCCCAGCCGGCGGATGTGGCCTGGTTTCTTAATACGTCGGGGATTACGAACGGTACGCCGCCATCGCTGTATTGGTCAGCAGACACGTCTTTCAACCATTTCGTAAAGAAAGGGGATACATCCATGTTGAAGGCAGCCGTACGGCAAAACGCCTGTGCATCGCCGGTCCAGCCCAGCCGTTCATCGCGCTGCGGGCAATCAGTAGGCACATCAATGAAATTACCTTTTTGCCCCCACTGGATATTGTGCTGTAACTGGTTGATCATGCCATTGGAACATTCAAAAGTGCCGGTGGGGGTCATGGCCGAATGAACCACCACGCCGGTAAAATCATCCGGTGATAATTCGCCTGGATACCCGTCCACCGAAGCGTACCGGAATCCAAAAAAACTAAACCTCGGCTCATATATTTCTTCGCCTGTACCTTTCAGCGTGTATTCCGTTGTGGCTGCTGCGGCGCGCAGGTTGTCCGTATAAAAATCGCCAAACTTATCCAGCACTTCGGCATGCCGGATGGTCACTTTTGTTCCTGCGGGCCCTTTTACTTTCAGCCTTATCCAGCCTACCATATTCTGACCAAAATCCATCACCTTCAGGCCTTTGGGCGTGGTGAATATTTTAACAGGTTTCAGCTCCTGTATTTTTTTTACCGCCACCGTCTGCATCCCGATGAGGTTGCCTTTGGAAGTGTCCGCAACGGTTACCGGCTGCCATTTGCTGTCATCGAACCCGGGGTTATTCCATCCCTTAATTTCCTTGCGGGCGTCATAGCTTTCGCCGTCATAAATGCCATCCCGCGTAACTGGCCCGTCCTGGGTGCCTTTCCAGGAGTTATCGGTGACAATCATTTGCTCACTGCCATCAGTAAACGTAATTTTTAGCTGGCATAACAGCCCAAGTTGTTTACCCCAGATACCCCAGTTATTTTCCCAGGCAAGCGAGCTTCTGTACCAGCCATCGGCCAGCATAGCGCCGATGCTATTGGCTCCCGGTTTCAACATCGGGGTGATGTCAAACACCTGGTATTGCAGTCTTTTATGGTAGGATGTCCACCCGGGTGTAAATACTTCATCACCCACCTTGCTTCCGTTGAGGTGTAATTCATAAAAACCATGACTGGTAACATATGCACGCGCACTGGCTACTTTTTTACTGAGGGTAAACTCTTTCCTTACCAGGAGGCCAGGCATATGGCGGTCGGCCGATTGCACGGGCTGCACCCATTGGGCTTTCCAGTCGCTTTCCTGCAGTACACCACTCTCCCAGAAGGCTGGCGTGCTCCATGCTGAAGCTTTATCATCAGTTCCCCAGACTTTCACCTGCCAGTAATACCTGCTACCCGATTGCTGTTTACCCGAGTAAGGAATAAGTACTGATTCGGCCCCATTCACTTTCCCGCTTTCCCAGGTGATATGCTTTGCAGAAAAAATTTTATCGGTCGCCACCCTGATGCTGTATGCGGCCTGCATAATATTCCTGCCGGTGCCATTGAGTTTCCAGCTCAAGCGCGGGGTCACATCCACTCCCATCGGGTTTACTTTGTGTTCACAGGTGAGATCAGTCACCATGATCTTCTGGGCAGGCAACTGGAGTGAAGCAAGCAACAGCAGCAAAGCGCAATACTTAAGCATAGGTATGTTTTTCTTTAAAATGACAAGTTTAATAAAATTGGAAACTACCGCTTTTGGGTGGCTACAGCATCCTGTGCTGTGCTGGCTTACAATCCTGCGGGTTTCCGGTTACTGTCTTCCAGTATCAGCACCCAATCCTTCCCATATCCTGTGGATGGCGGATCAAACCGGCGCGTGCCTGAATTAGCCATGGCCGCCAGCGGCTGTGATGTACCGTTGCGGGGATCGAACCAATAGCCCCGTACTTCTTTTCCTGTAATCTTAGTCATGGTGAGGGTGAACGATTTGCCGGAATCCGTGTACACGAATAAATAATCTTTTCCCCGGGTAGCCTGTATCCGCTCCGCGGGCGGAAAATTATTTTCGGCAATAAGGGATTGATCGGGCACGCGATCTTCCAGCGGATAGGTGGTCATTAATTTTTTCAGGTATCCCATCTGCATGGCGCCGGGCAGTCCCAGTGCATCCTGCCAGGACAGGTGCGGTCCATTGATTCCCGTTCTGCCTGTAGCGTAAAACTGCCAGATGTCATGACAGCCATACGTATGCCCGAAAGCTCCGGCGAAAAGATCGAGGTAGGCATATTTCCGCACATCATATGCGCTGGAAGTACCCAGGTCTTTAACGTTAAAACAAACGGGATGATCTTCATAGATGGGTTCAGCATCAATTACCGGGCGGGCGGGTTTACTCAGCCAGGAATTGAATATCCGGTTGTAATTGTCGTTGTCCCGGCAATGCCCGTTCTGAAAGATATTGAAGGCAAACCAGCCGGCAGTCCCAAACCAGGCTGCTGAGCCGGTTTCATTGGGCTGGCCGTGATAGCTGATGATTGCACTGTTGCCGGTGGCGCGCATGATCGCCAGGGCCATTGCCTGCCAGATGTCGATGTCTGCCCTGCCACGGGGGATGCGATCACCCCCAAGTATCCAGATAATATTTTTGCGGTCTTTATATCGGGTGGCGATCCAGTTGCCGTATACCGCGGCATTGGCTTCGGTAAAAATTTCCGGACCGGTTCCCCAGTTATTTTTGAACAGCTTATCGCCCCAGGTCGGCAACAGGGCGATGTTCATATCCAGCGAAGCTGCTTTATCGATTACGTAATCCACCAGCTCAAAGTATTTTTCATTCGGCTTCGCCGGATCGTAATCACGTAAAGGCAGCTGTCCCTCGGCGTTAGGCGTGTGCAATCCATCCAGTTCGGCCAAAGCCACCGCCTGGATCACGGTAAAGCCCTGCTGTTTTCTGCGGGTGAGGTATTGATCGGCTTCTGCCCGGGTGAGCCGGTGAAAGAGTTCCCAGGCCGTGTCGCCCAGCCAGAAAAAAGGCTGGCCGTTCTTCCGGAGGTAATGATGGTTCGGACTTACCGTAAACTGACCCGATCCGGTAGCAGACAGCAACAAACTGGTAAGAAATAAAAAAAGTATACGGGAACACATGGCAGCCTGTATTAATTATTTCATCGGCAATGCATACGCAATATAACTATCCCCCGAGGGGGTTTTCATTTTCCCGCCCCCGCAGGCAATGACTATGAACTGCCGGCCGCCTGCCTCATAAATGGCCGGGGTCGCATAGCCCGCGGCAGGCAATGTTGTTTCCCACAACAATTTCCCGCTTGATTTATTAAAGGCACGCATTTTCCCGTCTTTGGCTGCGGCGATAATTAACAATCCGCCTGCGGTAACAACCGGTGCGCCGTAGTTTTCGGTTCCGGTAGGCGATTTGCTGCCTTTAGAAAATTCGGGATCATTCCCCAGCGTTGTTTTCCATACATATTTGCCGGAATTCAGGCTTATTGCATTGAGTGTTCCCCATGGCGGTGAAAGGGCGGGGAAGCCCTCACTGCTTAAAAATTTATTATATCCTGTAATGGAATACGGTACCGTAAAATGCGGGTCGGTGACCCGGCTGCTATCCACATACAGCTGACCTGCATCGCCAGTGTGCATTACGTAGGCAGCTATCGCTTTACGCTGATCCTTGTTAAGTTGCCTGAATGCAGGCATCATGCGCCTGCCCGCCTGCAGCAGGGTGTCGAATGCTGCAGCGGAATATGTGGTCTTTACTGTAATGAGTGAAGGATAGTTGCCGCCGCCTTTTCGATCCGGGCCGTGACAGGTCATGCAGTTGGCCTGGTACAGGCGCTGCCCTGCCGTTACATAGGTTTCATGGGCCGCTGCCTCATTGTTTACCGGCACCACCTGGATGACCCAGGCCATTTCGTTGGCATTCACATACAATATTCCCGTTTTCGGATCGAAGGCCGGGCCGCCCCATTCTGCGCCGCCATCAAGCCCCGGTAAAACCACGGTTCCCTGGACGGAAGGCGGGTTAAACATATTGTCTGATTGATAGGAAGCCAGTCTTTTTTTTACAGCCTGATAAGAAGAGTCGGGCAGCAGCGGGTTGATTTCCTTTTCTGTAAACAGTTGCCGCACGAAGGAGGGTAACTGTACCGGGTGCGGTTGTGTTGGTGATAACTTCTCGCCTTTTAAATCGGAAGCTAAGGGTACCTTTTCTTCGGCAATGTCATACACTGCTTTTCCTGTTTCGCGATCAAGGACATAGATAAACCCCGATTTGGTAGTCGCTGCCACTGCGTCGATATTTTTTCCATCCTTGTTGATGGTTATGACTACCGGCGGTGAAGGAATGTCCCTGTCCCATACATCATGGTGTACACTCTGGAAATACCATTTCAGTTTACCTGTTGCCGCGTCGAGTGCCAGCATGCAGTTGGCGAACAGATTTTTTCCCAGGCGCAGCCCGCCGTACCAGTCGTACGAAGCCGACCCGGTTGACGCAAACACCAGCCCCCGTTTGCTGTCCAGGCTGAAGCCTCCCCAGGCATTGGCACCGCCGATGTATTTATAGGCCGTGCTATCTTCCCAGGAGTCAAAGCCGGTTTCGCCGGGATGAGGAATGGTATGGAAAATCCAGTTCCTTTTTCCTGTTCTGCAATCATAGGCGCGGATATGGCCAGGCGCCGCATGCTGGCCCTCATCCACCCTTGTACCAATGATAAGGTTATCCCTGAAGATGATGGGAGGTGAGGTGGCGGTAACAAAAAGTTTAACCAGGTCATCGCGATCAAGGCCGGTATGCAAATCAAGTTTTCCCTGGTCGGCAAAAGAAGGAATGATCTTGCCGGTGACGGCATCCACGCAATACAGGTTGGATCCGGCGGTGTAAAAGATTCGTTTGTCTTCATCCCCATCCGACCAGTAGGCCACACCGCGGCAGTTGTTCATGATAAAAAAAGTTCGCTTGTCGGCCAAAGAATCAAACGGATTAAACGTCCACCGCTCTTTGCCCGTGACCGCATCAGCCGCAAACAATTTCATTTTGGGCGATACGCCGTATAACATATTATCGACAACAATGGGATTGCATTGTATCTGGGAATGACTGGCGGTATCAACATCACCGGTATGGTATTGCCAGGCAACGGCCAATTGCTGCACGTTGCTGGTATCTACCTGGGTGAGCGAGGAGTAATGAATGTTTTCATTGCTGCCCTTGTACTGCGGCCATCCGCTGTACGCATCATGCTGGTGGCAGGCGGTAAGGCCCAGGAGAGCCGGCAGCAGGCAGGCGGAAAAAGAGCGGATAAATATTTTCATGGCAGTTGTTTTGTTGTGGCAAAGGCAGGTGAATTACCGGGAAGCCCTGCTTTCGTTTTGCCGCGTCATTGCTGTGTGATGCCTTTCCATTCGTCCGTCCGGAAAGGTGATGCCGGCAATCCCTCTTCATTGTACAGGTTGGCTTCATCGGGGTTATTGCCCCAGGCATACCTTACCGCTACCGGGTTCCTTACCGCCGGGCTTTCAACTGTTACGGTATTACCGTGAATCTGTGCCGTTGCCCAATAAAAATGCGCGTCGGCGCCGGCTATAGAAAAGCCTTTCAGGTAGCCGTATTTATCCTTTGCAGTTAACCCCGTACCGGTATTGTTGAAAGTGAGGATAATTTTATGGCCGTCAGTTTTCATCGACTGGTACACGGGTCCCGAGTACACCACATCCCTGTCATATACCACCTTCTCTGCAGCAAGTGCCAGCCGAAGCCCCACTGCCTGTTTGTTCTTTGGATGAATGTCACCAACTTCGCCGACATCCATGATGACCGCCTCACCGGTTTTTGGTAACTGCAGTGTCATATGTTGTGCTTCCCGCAGTTCGGCCCATTCACTTTGCGCCGGCAGCGAGTCAGCCCTCATAAAATTGGCAAGCTGCACCCAGAGAAAGGGAAATTCATCGCCCCATTTTTCCCGCCAGTTGCGGATCATCGCAGGGAAAAGTGTGCGGTACTTGTAGGCCTGCCCGGCATTTGATTCTCCCTGGTACCAGATGGCGCCCGCAATGGGAAAGCGTACCAGCGGTGCCAGCATTGCGTTATACAGCTGCGAAGGAAATGAATTAGGACCATTATCGGTCAAACCAAAAGTGGTATTCACAACCGAAATTTTATATTGCCATTCCCCGGCCAGGGACGTCTTTTCGGATCCAGTCTGTATATACAATTGTTCGGGTTTGCCGTAGATACCACCGCCACCGGCGTTATCCGTGACCCGAACGGTTACGGTATTGGCACCCGGCCTCAGGAGACTAGCAGGGACGTCATACAACCGGTCTGTATTGTAGCCGTCAATGGCACCAATTTTTTTTCCATTGAGGTAGGTAATATCATTATCATCCACGGGGCCCAGGCTCAGTATTGCCTTTTGTTTTTCCCGGCCATCTGCGATGGTGAACGTTT
The DNA here is from genome assembly GCA_038229695.1 of Chitinophagales bacterium. Classification (GTDB taxonomy): domain Bacteria; phylum Bacteroidota; class Bacteroidia; order Chitinophagales; family Chitinophagaceae; genus JACMLD01. The sequence goes on from JBBROE010000011.1 coordinate 31,679, forward strand.
TCGTAAACCAGATGATACCATCCGCATTACCAATTGCTGTTTGTTCCCAGAGTTTGGGCAGCTGGATATCTTTCCAGCCGGTTACCTTTCCCGGTTCAAACCATTGTTCCGAAAGTCCTTTGTCGTTGCGCAGGGCTTCCTGGTATTGTGTCAGCCGCTGGTTGGCTGCTGCGCGGTCCGCTTCGCGTTTAGCCAGGTCGGCATTGCTGTAATTACCTAGCGGGGCGATCACGTCCCAGCTCGTCCAGGCTTCTATATTTGTACCACCCCATGATGTATGGATGAGCCCGATGGGGATATGCAGATCTTTTTCCAGCCTGCGCGCAAAGAAATAGGCAACGGCAGAGAAATCTCCGGACGTGGCCGGGCCACATTCCGCCCATGGGGCTGCCTCTACATCCTTTGAAGGCGTGAAGGACATCTCTTTTTTTACGGTCAGCAAACGAATCCCGGGATAGCTGCTGGCGGCGATTTCGGCGGCGCTGTTGTTCGCATTCCTGAGTACAAACTCCATGTTGGATTGCCCGCTGCAGATATAGACATCCCCGATTAGGATATTGGACAACGAAATTCTATTCTTTCCGGTGATGGTCAGCTGGTGCTTACCGCCTTCATGCATCGCCGGTAATTCCAGCTGCCAGTCGCCCGATGCCCCGGCTTTCACCGTTACGGCGGCTGCGGCATCCAGCTGCACCGAGATTTTTTCGCCCTTGTCTGCCCATCCCCAGATACGGATGGGTTTGTTGCGTTGCAACACCATGTTATCAGAAAACACTTTCGGTAAAGTTACATGGGCAGTCGCCACCCCCGCGCTGAACGAGAGGAGGAGGAGCAGGGCAATCGTTCTCATATGTTATTTTTTCAAACCCGCTGCCATTTGCAGCGGGTGATTTGAAAAGCTGGCGGCAACTATTTCAGCTTGCTGACTTCCTCGTTATAAAACTTTACGGTTTCAATCACATCCGGAACGCTGTGGTACCAGTTTGATTCGTGTTCAATCGATAACATGCCTTTGAAATGCTGCCGTTTCAGTTCTTTGAAGATGGGGTCAAATTCAATGACGCCTTTGCCTACCGTAGTATCAGCCGCATCAGTTTTATCAAATTGTTTGATGTCTTTGAGGTGTACACCAAAAATATGTCCTTCGAGTTTCTGCAGTGCTACAACGGGGTTGACGCCATTGCGTGCCCAGTGACCGACGTCGGCACAGGAACCGAGGTTGGGATGACCTTTTGTAGCAGCCAGTACAGAATCCGGGCTCCAGTACATATTTGGCCGCGGATGATCATGGATAGCCACTTTAATTCCATTTACGCCAGCCAGGCTGTCGACCATATCCCACATATCTTTTTTCGGCTCTGCCGAAATATAACTCAACCCGAAATCTTTCGCCAGCTTAAAGGCAGAAACCCAGTCTTCTTTCGTTGAGGGCGATATCACGCCCATGGCGACCATCTGGATGTTATGCGACTTCAGCAATTCTTTCAGCTTGTCCCGGCCGGCCTGCGACATCCTGATGCCGAAGCTGTCTTTTGTACCTGCACCCAACGGCTGTCCCCAGAAAGCTTCTACGTTTTTTACCCCGCAGCTATCCACTTTCTTCAACGCTACTTCCATGGTGAACATCCGGAACGTCCATAGTTGCACGCCCAGTTTCCAGTTGTCGGCCACAGAAAAGCCGGTATCCGGTGCTGTGGCAGTGGTGCTGTCAGCAGCAGGGACCGAAGCCGGCGCATTGTTGTTGCAGGCGGCTGCAGTAAACAGCAGGGTTGCGGCAAGTAAAACAAAACTGAATTGATTCTTCATGGCATTGTTACATTTATGGGTTGATAAAATTTACATTACACTGCAGAGAAATATTAAAACCGGTCTACAAGAATACTGGCTTTCGGGTTACCGTTCCGGCAGCCTGCATTAATTCCGGATTAATCCCCCCTATACAAGCCGGAATCGTTCAACATCACCTCAGTTCACCTCCAGTGCTTCTTTCCCAGGCAACACCGGGAAAGGTCCATGCGGGTCACGCTGGTACCAGAATACCGTAGAGGCAATATCATCCTGCAAAGGCAGGTAGCGGCCGCCGCTGTGCCAGCCCAGGGCCTGGATGGTCACTTTCAGATTCTTTTCAAATCTTACCGGGTCGGTGACATGCCAGCGGTAGAGCCCGAAGCGCTGTGCCATCGCGTAGTGGCCATCGCCCTTTATTACCTGGGCAAGACCTGTATAAGGTGTACAAAACACGGTATAGGCGCTTTCTTCAACGCCTGTACTATTTTTTTGCCGGGTATCAAAATCATAGGAACCGCAGAAATAATCTTCCGTACCGGTACCGCAAATGGTCGGGTACTGGGAATCTCCATCCATAAAAAATTTGATCTCTCCTTCGCCCCACCAGCCATTGTTGTGGACACCCCAGGCGAGATAGGTGCCGACATACTGTCCTTTGCCCCGGATGCTGTCGACCAGCACATAGTCGGTTTTGAAGGGCAGCGGGTTAACACGGCGGAACTGGGCATGGAAATATCCCGCGTCAGCGGCAACATCGGTCAGAACGTAATCGACCTGGTAATAAAGTACCATATCTTTTTCATCGATATTTTCCATGGTGATCCGGCATTTTTTACGGAAGGGCATCGGCCAGTAGCAGTTGAAAGCGCTCCCGGGATTAACACAAACCGCGAGCGACTGCAGGGGTGAATACTGACCCCATCCCATCCCAAAAAAATCACCTGCCGGCACTTCAACCGAGGGGGTGGCTTCATCATCCCAGTAAAAGCGAAGTATGGAATAGCGCCAGTTACCCGTTGGTGTCATCCAGATATGCTGTACCGAGCCGGGACCGGTAATCTCCGCAATGGTAAAGGTGGTGTTGGATTTAATAACGACGCTTGGGCTTACTTTCCAACCCTGCCCCAGTTCGCGCGACGGGCCCGAACCGGTACCGGCCGTAGCCATACCACCTTTCCCTTTTTCTCCTTTTAAATTTTCTGGGCTGATGGACCGCGACTGTGCGTCGGACAGCCTGAAGATATTGCCCATATGGTTGTCTATCCCTGCGTTTTGCTGCGCTGTCGCGGGCTGCATCAACCCGGCAAAGACCACAAAAAAGATAAAACACTTGTACATCAGCGTTATGATTTAGTTTTTTTATTCAATTTAACGGCGTCCAGGTCTACGCCGAGTAATTGTTTCGCCAGGCCGCGGAGCGTTTCATAATCCCCCTGGAAATGACAGGTCGTCTGGCGGTAAACACCCCGGGCAGATTTATCCAGCGCCATGGCAGGTGAAGATGATTCCAGTTCAAAAAAAGGCCCCATCTGGTCGCCGTTCGGAAGGGGTCCGTCGTTGTAGGCATTGATCACATCCCCATGGTAGGGTTCCTGTTGCTGCTCCCACTTGCTGTTTACGTAAGGAGCCTGCGGCGATACCTCCGGCAACAATATAGTAAGGATGTTCTTGCGGAAGTCGAATGCCCCGGCGACCGGCTTTGCTATGAGCGGGGAAATCCCAATTTTACTGCGGAGCTTTCCGTCGCAGGAAAAGAATAAGGCACTATCAGTCATCCGTAACCGATCTGCCGGGATAGGACCAAAATAATTATTATTGATCAGCTTCGCAGACCCTGGAACGGGGTGGAATGGAACGATGACATAGGTTTCCGGTCCCGGGGTGAACATCCCCAGCAGCCACTGGGAAAGCAATCCTTTCCCCGGCTGCCAGGCCGAATCGCCGGTGTTGGTGAGCCGGTTGACAGAGGTGAAGCCGGTGAATTTTATGGCTTCTGGCAGCGCGGTGCCGAGCAGTTGCTGCAGGTCGCTACGGGAAAGCAGGCGCACAGTACGTTCGGCGTTTACAGAAAAACGCGTACCGCTGTAGTTGGTAAACCGGGCATTGCAGGCAAAGGTGGCGCCACCACTGTCGGCCTGTAAGACCTGCCAGGGAAGGGTGTCCAGGAAAGCCGGCACCTGCCAGTGGCTAATATCGAACGGGTCGCCGGGGCTGAAATACAACCCATACTGGCCGCCTTCCGGACCCAGCCACCAACGTTCCTCCCCGCCCACCGGGTTGAATTGTTTCTTTTTATTGCGCGCCGCGATAAGCGCGTAATTTATCCAGCCGAAGCCGGGTGTGGATATTCCCGAAGCAGTGCTGGTCATGACCCGCCCCTGGAACTGTGCCGACAATAAAATTCTGGACTGGCCATCCCTGCTGCTAAGTTCGATTACACCCGAGGTATGCGCTTTCAGGAAAGCCATGTCGGCAGCATAAGTAGGTAAGCTGTCCGCCCGGGCGGGGACTGTACCCGCTTTTTCTGCCGGACCTGAACAGGACGTATAAAAAAGACCGGCTGATATACAGCATACGATCAGGATGGTGCGGGAAAAGATCATGGGCAGCTTAGTTAGAAATCGTTAGCAGCAGACGCCCTGCTAATATACGCACTCCGTTTTGTTTAACCCGGTTCAGGAGAAAATAGCAGGTTAGTTGATGTGGAGCGATACCCGTTCGGTTACCAGGTCACCGATCGTTTTACCCATTACAGTTCCATACTCGATGGCCTCCCGAAAATGTATCCCCCCGTAAAGCCGGCTTATCGCGGCTTCCCGCGCGGCATCCGAAAAGGAGGAGTAAGACCGGCTTTTTACGCCGTAAGGTTTTTCACTGTTATCAGTAAACGCAAAGTGATCGCCATAAATGGTAGTAAGGACGACCGCGGAAGCCATGGAGATCACACTGTGGCCACTGGGATATTCGGGAAAGGGAGGCGTTTGCAGTACAGCTTCCCAGGATGGATCCATGAGTTGCTGGATAGAAGTTACGGGCCTTATATAATTCGTTTTGAACTTGACGTCCCAACACGCGATGAAGGCATCATACAGCGCGACTGACACGAGGCTGTAGGTCGCCAGGGCCGGCACAAGCGGCTGGTTTTTCATCTTCACGGCAATAGCGGCGATACCCATCCAGTGACCGCCCGGAGACACTTTTTTAATGCTGTACATCAGGTGGCCAACGGTTCGGGTGGCAAAGGGGTTACAATCCCAGAAGTTGGCGGCCCATTCCTGGTCGGGTGTAAGGTGACGGCGCACTGAATCGACCTCCCGGCACTCGGCGAGAAATTGGGCCGACTTAAACGGCGCCGGCAGCGGTATCGGTACTTCACCCGGAGACTTCAGCACCATCGGCCTCAGCTGGTTCCAGTAGGGTTCAATCGCTTCCATATAATCTGGTGGCGTGGGCTGCCAGGTGCCCGGCCCCGGGGTCGGCGTAAACCGCGGCAGCGTCCTGATGTGGCTGTAATTGTCCTCCTTTGACCAGGCCAGGATCCAGTCGGCTACCGACGCCCCGTACGCTTCAGAGCGTGCGCGTATGGCGGAAGGAATTTTCCGCTTCGCGGATGTTGCTGCAATGGCGGCCCAACCCTGGTCAAATTTATCTTTGGAAAAAACGAAGGCACGTGCTGTTTTGTAAAATGCTGCCGTACCCGCTGTAAGCCAGTCGTATGCCATCCCTTTCACCGGCTGCGGGCCAGCACTAAGTCCGTTTAACTGGCCTGCATAGCTGCGGTAATGGGTATCACCGTTGCGGGCTCCCTCGTAATACGCTATCATGGCGTAGGTATAGTCGCGGCTGGCAACAAGCGGAGACGTGATGTCATTGATCATGACGTCGGTAAGCAGCTGGAGACCCTGCGCGGCCAACCGGGTATCAGCCGACTGCCCGCGAACCTGTTGCGTTAGGCAAACAACAACAAGCAATATGATGATACGATTTTTAAACATCCGGGACAAAGGTACAAAAAGAGCGTGGCGGAAAAGGATGCTATCGGAGGACGGAAAAAACCTGGAGGCTGTCGTTATTATTGCCCAGGACAATAAAATTACCCACCCTGACCAGCTTACGGGCATCCTTAAGCGCAAAAAATCCGCTATTTTCAGCAGGTACAAATTTACGCACCGCCGATTGCAGCAGCAGCAACCCTTTCCCTGCATCGATACGACCCGACTGGGCCCTTTCCGCATAGCTATTCCCCGCCAGGATGATATCTTCTTTGCCATCCCGGTTAAAATCACCGGTGAGTATTGCGCGGACGGGGAAGGCCTGCGCCTCATTGTCAAACGGTATAAAGTTATATGCTCCTTTACTGCTATAAAAAATTCCTGAATGAAACTGTTCCGCTTCAAGATGCGTTGCCTGCTGCAGCTGGGCTGGCGTAAAAATATCCGGTATGGTAGCCGCTGCATAGGCTTCATAGGTAGGAAACCGGGTTTTTAGCGACGGCACCTGGTCCAGCAGCTCATCCCGCGACGGCATGGGATAAGGTTTCCCTTTGATATAATAACTGATGATGGCGTCGATTGTGCCATTGTTGTCGAGGTCGGCTGCATCTACACTTACCGGCTGGCCGGGCCCCGGCCGCAGCTGTGCATTCATGCCGTGGTTGCCGGCGATGATATCAGGCTGACCATCGCCGTCCACATCATCGATAACCAGGCAATTCCACCAACCCGACGACCCCGGAATTTTTTTCATCGCCGTGAGGGCAAACCAGGGGGCAGCATTCTGCCCGAAGAAAATAGTCACTGGCATAAACTCACCCGCCACAACCAGGTCTTTGATCCCATCGCCGTTGAGGTCGGCTGCCGCGGAAGCAGTTACCATACCAGCATGGCTCAGCACCTCCGGCGTAACATCTGTAAAAACGCCGTGGGTATTCTGAAACAGGTAGCTTCGGGGGGCGAGGGGGTAGCTGCCGGTGGTGACTTCGCTGCCGCGAAAAATATCGGGGTCGCCATCGCCGTCGGCGTCAAATATCGTGACTGAACCACCGGAAAAAAGGGTGGACGGCAGCACATTATCTCTTTCTGAAAAATTCCCTTTCCCGTCATTCCAGTAAATATGGTCCGTGAAATTCGCTTCATTGCCACCGCTTACCACGTATAAATCCATGTCACCATCTTTATCGAGATCGGCGAAAGCCGCCGCCACGGCTTCAACGGATTTATTGGCCTCGAGTGCTGCAGACGGCTGCGGTAGAAAATGGCCTTTACCATCGTTGAGAAATATCATCGCCGCCTGTCCTTTGGCTGCCCCCGCAAAGAAATCGGTGAGCCCGTCTCCGTTAACGTCGGCAGCGGCCAGTGCAGGTCCATCCGCGGTAAACTGGTGGGGCAGCAGCGGCTCGCGTTTAAAGTCGTTATAAGCATCTTCGTGGTGAATGAACAAGGGAGGATTGCCGGCCTGTTCAGCAAAAAATGGTGCGGGCATTTTCTCGGCGGGAAGCGGTCCCCCGGCATTTGTCTGTTCAAGGATGAGCAACCGGTTGACAGGCTGAGCAGGCAACACCTGCGAATTTCCGCCCGGCCAGGTGACGGTTACCGTGACAGCCGTTCTTTTTCCCAGACCGAAAGTGACCACGGGTTCGGTGGCCGACTGGAAGCCATGCGTCGTTTCCATTTCCTGCAGTTGCCGGAAGCCACCAGCAGCGCTTACTTCTATTTTGGCGCCGATGCCAAACCTATTTTGACCATTTCCCTTCAGCATTACTTTCAGGTAATTGTTTTTCAGGTCCTCTGCATGGTTCTGCCAGATAAAGGCCGGTTTATTGGTGTTGTTGACGATGAGGTCAAGGTCGCCGTCGTTGTCCAGGTCCGCATAGGCGGCACCGTGAGAGAGCGAGGCAATATCCATTCCCCACTGGCGGGACACCTCTTCGAACGTAAGATCGCCTTTGTTCCGATAGAGATAATTTTTAACCTCGGAAGATGGCATTTTTTTTACGATGCCATACAGATCCGGTTCGGTCCCTGCTGCGCGGGCTTTTTTCATTTCATCGGGCAGGATATATTTCAGGTAATCCAAATTGGTATAATCACGCATGTAGCCATTGGTGACAAACAGATCCTGCCAACCGTCTAAATCATAATCCCCGAAGAGCGCGGACCAGCTCCAGTCGGTGCCCGAAATACCGGCCAGTTGCCCGATTTCACTGTAGGAAATTTTATTACCCTGTTGAGTACAGAGATGAAGCATGTTGCGCATATACTGGTAGTAATAGCCATTGCGCAGCAGCATCTGGAAATAATCATAGCCGTCAGGACCCTTGAGCAGCTTTTGCCGTTTGTTGTCTTCGGGCAGCATATCCAAAGTGAGCAAATCACTCATGCCATCGTTATTGATATCAGCTACGTCGCAGCCCATGGAGAATTTTGAGGTATGTCCCAGGAAGGAAGCCAGCGATTCCTTAAATGTGCCATCATGCTGGTTGATGTAGAGGTAGTCATCTTCATCATAATCGTTGGAGACATACATATCCGGCCACCCGTCGCGGTTAAAATCGGCCACGGCCACCCCCAGTCCGAAGCAGATAGGGTTACCGATGATACCGGCATCGGCGGAGACATTGGTAAAATGGCCTTTATCATTGCGGAATAGTTTATCGCCGGCGAGCGAGTCGCGGGCGGATTTCATCCAGGCTACGTCGAAGTTGCGGTATCGTTTGATGGAGTGGTTGAGCACAAACAGGTCGAGGTCGCCGTCGTTGTCATAGTCAAAGAAGACAGCCTGGGTGGAATGTCCGTTGTCATCTACCCCGTACTCCGCTCCCATTTCTTTAAATGTGCCGTTTTGCAGGTTAATGAACAGCAGGTTTCGCCGATCCGCCTCCTCCCCGTTGCCGGAGCGGCAGATGTAAATATCGAGCCAGCCATCGGCATTGACATCAGCGATCGTTACGCCCGTTTTCCACCCGGAAGCGCGCACTTTTGATTTGTTGCTGACATCCTCGAAACTGAGGTTACCCTTATTCAGGTAAATCTTAGGCTGATCAAGGTTGGCTGTGAAAACGAGATCAGGCAGTCCATCGTTATTGAGGTCACCGGCAGCCACACCACCTCCATTATAAAAGTATTCGTAGGCCAGCACGTTTTGGGTAGCGGATTCGGTGATCGTATTTTGGAATCGAACATTGCTTTGCTGTACGGGAACGAGGGTAAACAGCGGCTGCGACTGGAGAGCAGTGGTAAACAACAACAGCAGAAAGAAAAACATTTGCCTCATAGTCGGGCTGAATTGAAAAAGGGAAAGATAAAATTAATTTATCTCTCCCTCTTTCGGTACAATGAAATGTTATTATTTGTCCCACCACATGCGTGTGGTGAACAGGTCGGCGCCCTGTGCGGTAATGGCGGCCTTATAGTTAGCGTTGAGGCCCTGCTCAGAAACGGGGTAAATCAGCCTGCGCATAATGGTTCCATTGGTGGCATTACCAGGGTAATTCACCGGGGTCAGCACAGGAAGACCGGTCCTTCTCCAGTTCGCCCAGCCTTCGAAGCCGTTCAGTGTAGAAGCGTTCAGGATGAACATTTCATTCTCAATGGCGGCAAATTTGGCGGCGAAAGTAGTGGCCGGGTAGGGGTTGGCGGCCTGGTATGCAGCAACTGAACCCGATATATCCGGTGCGTTCTTGTTTACGATAAGCTGGGTGATGGCTGCGGCCTGTCCGTTGGCGAATTCGGTAGCGGCACTTCCGGTGTACCAGCCTCTTTCAATGGTCTCTGCTTTCATAAATTCAACTTCGGCATAAGGAAGCAGGACATAAGGATCGGATGCATAATATACTATCGGGTTGGGACGTGAATAAGAGTCTGGTCCGGACTCCCCGGTCTGTGCCATTAATAAACCTGCATCCAGCCCGCTGGGAAGTCCTTTCTGGTTGGCGGCAGTGGCATCTCCATTTTTTAAAATTGAGATGGTTGAAATTCGCGGATCCAGTTTCGACTTCATCAGGTCAATTAGCGTCTTAGACCACTGGATGCTGCCTTTGGCCACTTCATTCCTGTGTCCCGGAGGGTTGGCTTCACCCAGGTTATAGGAATTAGAATTAATGGTGGCGGTACCGCCATCGTTGGCGTATTTAATAGAAAAGGTCTCTGCATTGCTGGTCATCACGCCGCCATCCAGCGCTTTTTTCGCCCAGCTTTGCGCACCGGCGGCATCAACCTTCTGCATGCGCAGTGCAAGCCTGAGCATGAGTGAGTTGGCAAAATGCTTCCATTTGGTGACATCACCGCCGTATACAAAGTCGGCCCCACCGGGAGTTGTGGCAGAAGCACTCAGAGCAGTTCCGGCTTCGCTGAGTTCTTTCAGCATATCTGCGTAGATATCTTTCTGGGCATCATACTTGGGAGAAAAGTTGGTGGCAAGAAAACCCTGGCCCGCTTCGCTGTACGGGACATCGCCATACAGGTCGGTGATTATGCTCATCTGCAGCACTTTCAGGATACGCGCGATAGACTGGATATTGACGTTTTTCGGATCTGTCTTTGATTGCGCAATCAGGTCCACCAGTCCTTTCACCGAACTCGGGTACTGGGTTACAAAATAAGCTTCGCTCAAATCAGCCTGGTAGAGATATTTGTCGCCTGCATAAAAAGTTGACAGGGAAGAAAACATCTGTACGGCTGGCAACGCATAGATAAGGTTGGCGCGCCAGGTGGCATAACCGGGATCACCCGCAGAGCCGCCCAGGTACAATTCAGCCTGTGATAACAAATAATTCAGTGGCACTTTCGGTGAATTATTCGGATCGACATTAATCGTCTTAAAATCTTTGGTGCAGGAAGTCAGCATGGATGCCGACAGGAGCAATATGGTTATTTTACGCATCATAATTTTCCGTTTTGTTGGTGGGATATTTGCATTAGAATTTTAAATTCAGGTTAACCCCGATAGTCCGGGTAGAAGGCAGCCCGGCAAATTCCTGGCCTTGTGCGTTCCCGCTGGTGTACCCGGATTCAGGGTCAATAATTGGCGTGTGCTTCATAATGATCCACAGGTTCCTGCCCACCAGGGAGATTGTTGCGGCTTTGAAGGGCGTTTTGGCAAAGATTTTCGCCGGAAAATTATAGTCGAAAATTACCTGCCTGAGTTTGATGAAATCTGAACTGTAGACAAATGGCTCCGCAAAATTGTAGAGGTTGCCGTAATACGTCTCGGCAGCCACCACTACGGTGTTGGGGGTGCCCTGCTCGGTTACGCCTTTGCCCACCACACCGGTTTCGCGACCCGGAAGCGTGGCTTTGCTTAATCCATAACGGGTAGCCAGCGCGTTGGTACCGGAATAAATATAGCCCCCGAATTTTCCGTCCACCAGGAAACTCAGGCCGAATTGTTTATACCGGAAAGAGTTGGTAAAGCCCATGGTCCACGGCGCGATACCGGAACCAAAAGACTTTAAGCCCTGTGTTTCAGGAAGACCCTGTGCATTGAAAATCACCTGCCCGGTTTTGGCATCCCGCAGGAAACCATTGCCGAGAATCTGGGCAAAAGGTTTGTTAACCACCTGGTAAATCGCACTTACGCGGGGCCGGGGTTCTTCGATGAATAGTTTATCAAGCGTCTTGTAAATCTGAACGACATCGCTCTTGTTGTAGGCCATGTTGAAAGACGGCTCCCAACTGAAATTTTTGCTGCTGCCGGCTCGGAAATTTAATAATAACTCGATGCCCTTATTATTGACTTCGCCAATGTTGAACAACGCGCTGGTATAGCCTGATGTCGGGGAAATAGAAGCGCCGACGATATCATTAGTCGTTTTCCGGTTGTATAACGCTACGTCGATACCTAAACGATTGTTGAACATGCGCCCTTCAAATCCAATTTCGGAACTGGTGACCAGGAAAGGCTGCAATAGTGCATTGGGCACCTGCGACTGGTTGATTTGTGCCAATGGAGCGCCTTGGGTGGCACCCGTCAGCGAATAGGTAAGAGACAATTTATAGGGGTCGGTATCTCCACCGGTTTGCGCCCATGAACCGCGTATTTTGGCGTAGTTGATAAATGACGGCATGGTAAACGCATCGGACAAAATAAGGCTTAGGCCCACTGAAGGATAAAAGATCGAGTTTTTGTTCGCTGCCAGCGTGGAAAACCAGTCGTTCCGGCCCGTTAAGTTCAGGAATAACAGGTTTTTGTAGGCAAGGTCAGCTGACCCATAAACCGAGTTGATCCTTTTCTCGTAATAATTATTATTTGTATAGCGGTTAGGGGTGCTTACGTTTGATATGTCATAAAAGAAAGGAATATTGTACGGGCCACCGCCATAGCTGTCCAGGTTGGTGACTTGTTTCATCCTGTTTCCACCAACGAGTGCATTCAGGCTGAAGCTATTGGTCAGCTTTTTATCGAACCCCAGCATCAGGTCGAGGTTAGACTCCCTGAAATCGCGAAGATTGGAATTGTAACCGCCGCCCAACTGGTAGCCGGTACCGGTTGGCGTGATGTCATTTTCCCGGCGGGTAAACTTGTCGAAACCTGCCCTGCCTTTTACAAAAAGCCAATCGGTGATATTAAAGCGGGGTTCCACCACACCGACGAACCGGTCTTTTGTATCCGCTTCTTTATAGTCCTCTGTAGCGAAATACGGATTTTGTACATACTGGTTATTCGACCACACTTTTTCTGACCCGTCTGCATTGTATTTGCTGGCCTTTAATGTGGCTACGCTTAAAGAAGTGGGAAGCGTCCATAAAGTGTAATTGGCACTGCCCGGGGAATCAGAAACCCGGGGACGATTCTTATTCTTTTCGCGGATATATTTGGCGTTGGTAAGCACAGAAAAACGCTTGCTCAGGTTGGCATTCAGGTTGATTGCCACGTTATCACGCACCAGGGTATTATTCGGCACAATCCCTTTGTTATTTAAATCGCTCATAGATACCCGGTAGGCAATCTTATCCGATCCGCCACTCACCGCGAACGTGTTGGTGAAAGTGGTACCGGTGTTGTAAAATTTGGACAGGTTATCGGTAACTGCGGAGTAGGGCCTTGAAACCCCGTCGTATTGAATGACCGGCGAGCCATCCAGCTTTGCACCAAAGCTGTTGGTCTGGTTCAGGTTGGGATCCGCGCTGGTGGGTTTCACGCCGACCAGCCCCGTTCCCTTGTCACCGGTACCATATTCATACTGGTAGTCCTTTATTTTTTTATATAGGATGTCTTCGACCACAAAATTGCTGCCTACTTCGATAACCGGGGCGCGGCCGGCGGATTTGCTCCCGCTTTTCGTGGTAACGAGGATGGCGCCATTGGAAGCCCTCGAGCCGTACAGGGCTGCTGCCGTACCCCCTTTGAGCACACTTACACTTTCTATTTCATCCGGGTTGAGGCTGGAGATGCCATCGCCCTGGTCCTGTCCCCCCCATTCCCCGACAGAGCCGAGGTTATCATTATTGAATGGTATACCGTCCACTACGATGAGCGGCTGGTTGTTGCCGCCAATAGAAGCGTTACCCCGAATCGTAATGCGGCTGGAGCCGCCTGGCCCCGTAGCAGTGCTGGTTACGTTTAAGCCAGCAACCTTACCCACCAGGGAATTGGCCACGTTTACAGAACGGGCCTGCGTGAGTTCATCGCCCTTCACTTCTGTAATGGCATAACCCAGCGCTTTCTTTTCTTTTTTAATACCGAGGGCGGTTACTACCACTTCATTTAGATCGGTGCCTTTACTGGACAATGCAGCATCCAGCGTCGGGCCGGTAACCGTATAATCCCGGGATCCATAACCGACGTAGCTGACCGTAACGACAGCGCCCTTTTTAGCGGTAAGGAGGAAATTACCGTTTTCATCGGTCGTAGTGGCCTGTCGGCTTCCTTTGACCGTAACAGTGGCGCCGATTATGCCGACATTTTTTTCATCGGTAACATGCCCTTTAACGGAGATTTCCTGGGCGAGAGCGGAGGCGGACATCAGGATGGCCATCAGACAGGCATACAAGTGTCTCTGTTTCATAAGCAGCTGGTTTAAATGGTAGAATAATAAATTGACGAAAACAGAAAGGCCTTAAAATCATGGCTGGTCTGCCTTGGCTTTTTCAGGGTCGGGATAAGGTAAAGATCCGGATTTGCGGAAGGCGTAATTTTTAACCGTGCTTTCCCGGGAAAAAGATTTTGCCCCGAAAAAGTCCATTTGTACCGCGTCCCTAATTTTTAAGACCTGTAAGATGGTGATAATGCTGCAAACCGAATGAAATATTTAATAACCGGTAACCCGGGGTTACGGACATCCCTAACCGGGGATAGGCGGTGGAATAATTTGCTGGGCGGCCTTTTCACGGCGGGCGCAATCCCCGGTTCGTTTATCTTCGTGGTCACCATCATACCAGAAAACCTTGACAGTTATTTCGTCCTGCTTCACCGCGATCCCCAAATTTCACTGTATAATTTTACTATCCATAATGGCCACTTCAGCCGTCCCCGTTAACAGCCAGTCGCCCGTACCCTACCGGGACCAGGTATTCACCGCTGTCAAAAAAAATAAGGACTTGCTCTACTCAGACCATCGCCCGGAGGGCACAAAAGAAAAGTATTACCGGCTCGACCTGTACAGCCCTGCCGGGGACAGCAACACGCATCGCCCCCTGATCATCTGGCTCCATGGCGGGGGATTCAAGTTTGGCACCAAGCGGTCGGCCGGTACACCTGTCTGGAGCAGGGATTTTGCCCTCCGGGGATATGTCTGCGCTGCCCTTAATTACCGGCTCAGTAAAAAACACCCGCTTAAGCAGGCGGCAGACCTGGTGGATGGCTGCGCCGATGCCGTGGAGGACCTGCAGCAGGCGATACGATTTTTTGTCCTTAACCGGGAACGGTATGGCATTGATACCAGCCGCATCATTCTCGGCGGCAACTCTGCCGGCGCAATGATTGCCCTGCAAGCCGGCTATAGCTTTCCCGCGGAAATGAGACGCCTGGCGCATCCCGACCCTTCCGCGTCGCAACCTGCAGGAACATCCAACCCCCTGCACATTGCAGCTATTATTAATTTCTGGGGCGCTATTTTTAATCCCGGCTGGTTACAGCATGCCTCGATCCCGATCGTTGCCGCCTGCGGCAGCCGCGATCGGGTTGTGCCTCCTGACGCTGCGAAGCCCCCGATTTACGGCTCGGTTGTTATTCACCGCACAGCCGACTCGCTCCACATTCCCAACCGCCTGCGGGTTTTTGAAAACTGTGGCCACGAACTGCAAAAACATTTTAACCCGCTTTTTGCCGGCTGGGGAGCGCATAAAAGATGGCGGGAAGCGGGACAGTTTGCCGCAGATTTTCTGTTTGCACAACTTTTCCGGTAATTCCGGTCATCGCATTGTGGTCGCTGGTTCCCGGCGCTAAACAGTGTAACTTTAACCGTCGGTGCATGCGCGGTAGCGGCTGCATGATCACGGTCTTTGCCGGCAGCAAGGCCTCACTTTATAACGATAAAATGCTTTTGCCATGAAAAATAACCGGAGAAATTTCATCAAAAAGAGTGCTGTACTGGCTTCTGCCCTGTCTTTCGGATCCCTGCCTGCCGGTGCATCAGCCGTACGTTCGTTGCAGCCCGGAAAAAAAGAAAATCTCGTTACCCGGGTGAAAGATGCGGGAATGCAGATGAGTGAAGCGTATTTCTCCGGAATGGATGAACGCCGCATCGCCTTCATGAAGCAGCTCGATGTCTTCGGCGCCGTTGGCGGCATCAACCCCGCCCTGGCGGCAGAAAAAAACCTGGATGCCTGGCATCCAAAAGCCCTCTCGGCGAATAAATCCGCCTGGCAGGATGCCGGTCTCTCTCTCAAAGTGATTGAAGGCCCGCCCTCGCTCGGCAACAAAACCAAACTCGGTCTTGCCGGCCGCGATGAAGAAATTGCTAACTTCATAACGTTCATGCACAACCTGAAAAAAGACGGTGGAATTGAGGTGATCTGCTACAACTGGATGCCCGTCATCAGCTGGTACCGCACCAAAATGGATGCCCCCGGGCGTGGCGGAGCGCTGGTTACTGCTTTTGATTATGAAGACGTAAAAAATCTGCCCCTTACGGAATATGGCGAAGTGTCTAAAGAAAAACTCTGGGAGAACCTGGCCTATTTCCTGAAGGCTGTCGTACCCGAAGCCGAGAAAGCGGGCGTAAAACTCGCCATGCACCCGGACGATCCCCAGGTGGACAGCATCAGGGGTATTTCACGTATCATGACAAGCGTGGAGAATTTCAACCGCATGCTGGACATCGTGAAAAGTCCCAACAATGGCATCACCATGTGCCAGGGCAATTTCTCCCTGATGGGCGCGGATATCCCCACGGTGGTGCACGACTTCGGCAAACGGGGCCTTATTCATTTCGTGCATTTCCGCAATGTGCAGGACCTGAGCGGCAAAAAGCCAAGCATTAAATTTACCGAGACGTTTCACGACCAGGGACAAATCGATATGTATGCCGCTATGAAAGCCTACTATGACATCGGGTTTCGCGGCCCCATCCGTCCCGATCACGTGCCCACCATGGCCGGCGACAGCAACGAACACCCCGGCTATAGCAATATCGGGTCACTCTATGCCTTTGGCTATATGCGCGGACTCATGCAGGCGATCAGTAATCAGCATACCGGGTAATTTTTTTATACCTTCCGGCTACCGTCCCGGGATTTTCCCCCGGCAATTAAAATCATTGCTGCACCATGATGAAACCCATTGCACCCCGGCGCTGGCAACGGCTGATCCCGATTGTATTCATTACCTACAGCCTGGCTTATCTCGATCGGGCTAATTTCGGTTTTGCCGCTGCCGGAGGTATGGCGAAAGACCTGCAAATAACCCCTGCTATTTCATCGCTGCTCGGCTCCCTGTTTTTTCTCGGCTACTTTTTTTTCCAGATTCCCGGGGCGATTTATGCCGCTGGCAGAAGCGCCAAAAAACTAATCTTCTGGTCGCTCATCGCCTGGGGCGCACTGGCCATGGCAACGGGTATCATCACCAATATCAACCTGCTCCTCGTCATCCGTTTCCTGCTCGGGGTGGTTGAAAGCGCCGTGATGCCTGCCATGCTGGTTTTCCTCAGCCGGTGGTTCACGCGCTCAGAACGATCCAAAGCCAACACCTTCCTGATCCTCGGCAACCCCGTCACGCTGCTGTGGATGTCAGTGCTGTCGGGCTACCTGATCAACTCCGTCGGCTGGCGTTGGATGTTTATCTGCGAAGGATTACCCGCCATCATCTGGGCATTCTTCTGGTGGAAACTGGTGGACGAAGGCCCTAAAAATGCGGGCTGGCTCACCGGTGAAGAAAAAGAAAGTTTGGAAACTCTGTTGCATCTTGAACAACAGGGTATCAAACCGGTAAAGAATTATGCGGCAGCATTTAAATCCCCGACCGTAATACTACTTTGCCTCCAGTACGCGCTGTGGAGTATCGGGGTATACGGTTTCGTCATCTGGCTGCCATCTATAATTAATGCGGCACCGCAAATGAATATCATCCGCACCGGGTGGCTGTCCGCTGTACCCTTCCTGCTGGCTATAGCATCCATGCTTACCGCTTCGTATTTTTCTGACAAAACCCTTAACCGGAAAGATTTCGTCTGGCCATTTCTGCTGGTCGGTGCAGTGGCCTTTTACTTTTCTTACCTGCTGGGCCCGGGTCATTTCTGGTGGTCCTTTACCTTGCTGGTGATTGCCGGCGGCGCCATGTATGCACCTTACGGCCCCTTCTTCGCGATCATCACGGAGATACTGCCGAAAAATGTAGCGGGCGGAGCCATCGCCCTCATCAACAGCCTGGGCGCCCTGGGTTCTTTTGCCGGCTCCTATCTTGTTGGCTATCTCAATGGAAGCACAGGCGGGTTTGGTGCGTCCTATATTTTTATGTCTGCGTCTCTCCTGCTGGCGGCGCTGATAACCCTGATCGCACTCCGTGGCGGTGACAAAACGGAGGAAGCTGACGTGAAACTGTCTGTGCCAGCCAGCGGTACCGCGTAACCTATTCTCTATCCATTATACATCATCACAACTGCGTTTGACTATGCCTATGCCAAGGTTTCTTTCCATCCTTTTCCTCGCCCTCACTTGTATATCCTTCCACAGCTGCCAGCATCCACCGGTTGACAGCTCCGATAATTATGCAACCGGCATCAACTGGCCCGTCTACGGCGGAAACAAAGCCGGTAACCGGTATTCGCCCCTGCAGCAAATCAACGCCGCTAACGTGCAGCAACTCAGGGTAGCCTGGACCTACGATGCCAGGGACACCCCGGATAGTGCATCGGCCGGCAGGCCAAAAGAAATCCAGTGCCAGCCCATCGTGGTAAACGGCATACTTTATGGCACCACGCCTTCGCTGGATCTCTTTGCCGTAGACGCCGCGACCGGGAAACAACAATGGAAATTTTCCCCTTTCAAAGACCAGCAGAAATTTAATACCAACCGGGGTATCATGTACTGGCAGGAAGGAGCGGACCAACGCATCCTGTACACCGCAGGCTCATTCCTTTATGCCATACATGCCGGTACCGGCAGGCCGGTGGAAACCTTCGGCGATCATGGCAGGATAGATCTTCACCAGGGGCTTGCTGATAAACTTGGCCACCCCGTCAGCAACTTATCCGTGACCGCCACTACGCCCGGCGTAATCTATCAAAACATCGTGGTCATGGGTTCCAGCGTTACCGAAAGCGGTGATGCCGCGCCGGGTCATATCCGCGCGTTCGACGTAGTCAGCGGCAAATTGCTTTGGGTGTTTCACACCGTACCCCAGCCCGGTGAACCGGGTTATGAAACCTGGCCGAAAGATGCCTACCGGAAAATTGGTGCCGCCAATAACTGGAGCGGGTTGGTACTTGACGAAAAAAGAGGTGCCGTTTATTTCGGTACCGGTTCCCCTGCCGCAGATTTTTATGGGGGCGACCGGGAAGGGGCCAACCTGTTTGCCAACTGCATCATTTCACTCGATGCCCGCACCGGAAAACTCAACTGGTACTACCAGGTGATTCACCACGATCTCTGGGACAGGGACCTGCCCTGCCCCCCCAACCTTACGTCGGTTATGCATGACGGTAAGCAACGTGATGTAGTGGCGCAAGCAACCAAAGATGGGTTTGTCTATGTCCTCGATCGCGACAGCGGTACCTCTCTTTTCCCCGTTGAAGAAAGAAAAGTACCCGTAAACGGATTACCCGGCGAGCACCCGTATGCTACCCAGAAATTCCCCCTCAAACCCCTTCCCTTTACGCCACAGGTATTCACCGACTCATCTATCACCAATATATCACCGGCAGCACACGCCTATGTGAAAAAACGGCTCCTGGAATTTCCCGGGATACCCAACAAATTCATGCCCCCAGACACGACCGGTACGCTCCTGTTTGGCTACAGCGGCGGAGCGGAATGGGGCGGCAACGCCATCGACCCGCAGGGCATCCTTTATATCAATGCCAACCAGGATGCCTGGGAACTGCAGATGGTCGATGTTGCAGCACGCGATAAAACCCTGGCCGCATTATCAACCGGAAACCGCCTGTACCTGCGCAACTGTTCGGCCTGTCATGGCGCCGACCGCAAAGGCAGCAGAGCGGTATTTCCCAACCTTACCGCTATCGGCCTCCGTCGCAGCCCGGCCCAGATCAGCTCCCTCATCAAATCCGGCGCCGGCCGTATGCCCGCCTTCCAGCAATTAACCGATGCCGACCGCAACGCCATCACCGGGTTCCTGCTCAACAAAGAACAGGCTGAGCCATTGAGCGAACACAGCAGCCAGGCCACCGCTACTGTCATGGGTGAATTTCCCTACCAGCCGCGGTACGATAATAAACGCTGGCGGAAGTTCACTGACGAGGAAGGGTACAACGCCGTGAAACCACCCTGGGGTACCCTCAATGCCATCGATTTAAATACCGGAGATTACCGGTGGCGCGTTCCCCTCGGCGAATTCCCGGAACTCACAAAACGGGGCATACCCCTAACCGGCACCGAAAATTACGGGGGGCCGTTGGTGACCGCAGGCGGACTTGTTTTTATTGCCGCTACGCGGGATGAACGCATCCGGGCATTCGATAAACAAACCGGGAAGAAAATATGGGAATACCAGTTGTCCGCGGGCGGATTTGCCACGCCCATTACGTATGAAGTGGACGGCAAACAGTACATCGCCATCGCCTGCGGCGGAGCAAGAGGAAAAAAAGCCGGGGGCTGGTACCTGGCTTTCGCATTACCCTGATACCGGATAGCAACTAACTGTCAACCATAACTGTTTTTGGCACGCCTGTCCCGGCAATGGCCCTAACCCTGCAAATAAAGATATCCAACCCGGCACGCGGCATCAGTGACCTTTTTATACTGCCGTGAGGAGCATCGGCCTGGCCGCCACCGTGCCGGGTGAGCCTCGTGCAGGTTACCCGATCAAAAGAAATAGAGCATGCTTCATTCAGCACAAGACCAAGTGTGATCATAATGGACTTACCCGGGTAGCAATTTCGCCATGCGGCTTACCCCGGCCGGCAACAACCTTATTGCCACTGGAAGGCATAATAGGTACAGGGCCCGTCTCCCCTGTTTTCAAGCGCATGCGGAACGCCCGTGCATAAAAAAACCACATCGCCCGGACCGGCCGGGTAGAACTTATCCGCGATGTGCATCGCCACATGGCCGGACTTCACAATAATTATCTCCTCCTGCCGGTGGGTATGCGGCAAGTGGCTGACGGCTCCCTGCCCAAGCGTGGTGACGTGCATATCAAACTTGCTGAACAATGCGGTGGGCCGGTTAAAGAACTGCCGGCGTTCTCCCCGGTCTGTTTTCTCCACGGCGGGTTCGCCCCAATCCATATTCACCGAACCTCCTGCCGATTGACCTCTTGCGGCATCCAGCGGCATTTTAGTTTTATATTTCACGATATAGTAAACCGCTTTAGCCCGGCCTGCATTGACTGCGCCGTGTTCATCTCCCGGCAATGAATAAGCCAGCCCACCGGGTACAAGCACCTTGCTTTTGCCGTTGATCGTAACGCGCACCGAACCTTCTTTCACAATGAGCAGCTCCTCTTCATCGGCATGGGTATGCGGGGGATGCGCCGCCATACCCGGCTCCAGCGTGGTAAGATGCACATCCATATGCTGCAGCACACTGGTGGGCGCGTCGATGATTTGCAGCCGGTCCCTGCTGGAATCTTTGGAAACAGCGATATCGGCAATATGGTATACGCGGGCAGGCAGCGTATCCTGCTGGGCGGCAGCATTCAGCTGCATCAACACACAGGTGATGGCGGGCAGGCAAATCTTCATGCAATAAATATAACTTATTACCCCAGAACGATCAGCCTGGGCCAAAACAAACGACAGAAGATAACCCCATTTTGCGGGGTAATTGAACCGGGTGCTGCTTACCTTTGCCCCCATGAAAATCCTGATGGTCTGCCTGGGAAACATTTGTCGCAGCCCGCTGGCAGAGGGCATCCTGCAACAGCAGTCGGAAAAGGCCGGCCTGCAATGGACGGTAGACAGCGCCGGCACCAATGGCTACCACGTGGGAGAAACGCCTCACCGGCTGTCGTGTAAAGTCGCCCTGCAGAACGGGATCGATATCAGCAGCCTGCGTACGAGGAAGTTCGTGGCGGCCGATTTCGACCGGTATGATAAAATTTATGCACTGGCACCTGACGTACTGGAAGAAATGAAAAACATAGCGGGCAAAAATTATCACGGAGATAAAGTCGACCTGCTGATGAATGCACTTTATCCCGGCGAGAACAGGGAAGTGCCGGATCCCTGGTATGGCACCGAACCCGGCTACCACCACGCATTCGAGCTGATAAAAAAAGCCTGCGCAAAAATTATTGAAAACGCAGTGGCATCAACTGCGAACGGAAATACCTAAAGCATTTTTATGGCCAAGACGACCGCATCCCTGCCGCAGGGCACCCGTGATTTTACCGCCGATACCCTCCGCAAACGCAACTTCATCCTGGCAACCATCAGGACTGTTTTTGAATTGTACGGATATGAGCCCCTTGAAACGCCCGCCCTGGAACAGCTGGATACCCTCATGGGAAAATACGGGGAAGAAGGCGACAAGCTGATTTTTAAAATATTGAATAATGGCCTCCACGATCCGGCCAACGTAGATAAGGCACGTGCCGCATTCGAACAGGTCATAGCCGGGAAAAATGACAAAGACCTTACATCGCGGGCGCTCCGCTACGACCTCACCATACCTTTTGCGCGGTACGTGGCCATGAATATTGGCCAGCTTACCCTCCCCTTCCGCCGCTACCAGATGCAGCCGGTTTGGCGCGCCGATCGCCCGCAGAAAGGCCGTTACCGGGAATTTTACCAGTGCGATGCAGACGTGGTCGGGAGCTATTCGCTGGTCAACGAAGTGGAACTGGTCTTCATCTATTCCACGGTATTCAACCGGCTGGGAATACCTGCCACGATAAAAATCAACAACCGGAAAATTCTGGCAGCGCTGGCGATAGCCTGCGGTGCGGAAGATCAGCTTACCCCTATTACCATGGCAATTGATAAGCTGGATAAAATCGGCCCCGAAAAAGTAAGCCTGGAATTAAGCCAGCGCGGGCTGCAACCCGGCCAAATTGAATTTATCCTCAAATATCTTGGCATCAGCGGTTCCCCTGCCGCCATGATTAACGAGGCAGAGGCGATGCTCGGCGAATCGGAAACAGGCAGAAAAGGCATTGAGGAAATACGGTTCATTCTCGATTACGTGCAGGCCGCCGGCTGGGCCGAAAATGCACCAGCCGGAAAAACAGCGGCCAGCCTTGCCATCGATTTTACGCTTGCCCGCGGACTCAATTATTACACCGGAACCATATTTGAAGTGAAAGCTGATGGCGTCAGGATCGGGTCGATAGGTGGTGGCGGACGCTATGACGACCTAACCGGCACGTTTGGCGTGCCTGGCATTCCCGGCGTGGGGATCTCCTTCGGCGTCGATCGCATATTCGATGTGATGGAAGAACTGCAGCTGTTTCCCGATTCACTGGGCGCCGGCCCCGCCGTGCTCTTTTTCAATGGCGGTGAAGCAGAGAGCCGGGCAGCATTCCGGCTGATGCAGGCACTCCGCTCGAACGGCATCGCGGCGGAGCTGTACCACGAAGCTGCCAAAGCAGATAAACAATTTAAATATGCAGAAAAAAAACAGATCAGGTATATGATCTCGCTCTCCGGACGCGATCTGCCGCCAGGGCATTGCTTCATCAAGAACCTGGCGACTGGTAAACAGGAAAATATCCCGGTCACCAGCCTGGTCGGCTACCCCTATTAACACGGTGCGGTGACAGGAAATGTATGCTAACGTTTTGGTGGGGATAACATTTGTCTGTACGGCTTTTTAATGTTATTTTAATAATTATCTTTAGTGAGTCCAACACTCCTCCGGAAGGCCATTTTTCCAATGATGCCGTAACGCCCCTAACTCCTGAACCGGAATGCCGTCTGCTGCACAACGAATCTCTGCTGCGCTTCTAAAAGCGTTGCCGGCCATCCTGATACCGGTGGTGCTTTGTTGTCTCATTTTTACGCCGGCGGCTGCGCAGGTGAAGCGCATGACCGGTACCGTTATTAACCAGTTTACGCTTGAAAAAATACCATTCGCCAGCGTAGTCTGGAAAAAAGAAGGGAAAGGCACCCTCACAGACAGCCTCGGTAATTTCAGGCTGGATGCCGGGAAAGCGGGCGATACCCTGGTCATCAGCTACGTTGGATTCAAAGACCTCGAAGTTCCCGCCAGTCCGTCCATGGCTGCCGCACCACTCAATCTTTTCCTGTCGGAAGCGAAAGAAACCGGTAAAGTCGTCATTACCAGGACCTATAACCGCGGCCTCCTCTGGTGGCGCCATATCGTAAAGAATAAACCAATCAACAATCCGTATAAATTCGACAACTACCGCTGCCAGCTTTATAATAAACTGGAGTTCGATATCAACAACATCAGCCGCGAAGGTTTCAACCAAATCAAATTGCTGCGCCCCTTCGGTTTTGTACTGGACAATATTGACAGCGTTTCGGAAAACAAGCCCTTCCTCCCGGTTTATATGACGGAATCACTCTCCGATTTCTGCCTCAGCCTGCATCCGCACCGCGTCAAAGAAACCATCACCGCATTGCAAACTACCGGCATCCGGAATGAAACCGTTTTCCAGTTCATTGGAGGCATTAACCAGCGCCTCAACTGCTATGATAATTTCATGGTGCTGTTCGGAAAAGAATTTGTTAGCCCCATCAGCAGCAACGGAGACAACTTCTATAATTACCGCGGGGCAGATACGCAATTCATTTCCGGTGATCGTTACCTGCATCTCTTTTTCACGCCAAAACGCGCCGGGGAAAATACCTTCTCCGGGGATTGCTGGGTACAGCAAAAAAGCTGGGCCGTGAAGAAAATGAACCTGGCTATTTCACCGGATGCGGCCATCAACTTCGTGAATCGCCTCAGCCTCGTACAGGAATTTTCCCAGATGGAGGACAGCAGCTGGATTTGCATAAAAGATAAATTCATCGCCGACATCTCCCCACTCAAAAAAAATAAAATATCGGTCATCGTCCGCAAAACCGCCATGTACAACCAGGTCATAGTGAACGATCCGGCAACCACGGCCATTTTAGCGGCCATGAAAGCCCCGGAACAGGTCATTACCGATGACAGCGCCCGGTTGCGCACCCCGCAATTCTGGACCAGTGCCAGGCCGGAAAAGCTGAGTGTGAATGAACAGAAAGTCTATAAGATGATTGACACCCTCACCTCCATGCCCCTGTTTAAAAAATATACCAACACGCTGGATTTTATCACCGACGGCCGCAAAAAACTCGGGAAAGTTGAAATTGGCCCCTGGTATAAATGGATTAGCCGCAACCCGCTGGAAGGGCCACGGCTGCGCTTCGACCTGGCCACCACCGAAAAGTTCAGCAAGCGGCTTTACCTGCATGGCTACCTGGCTTACGGCTTCAAAGACCATGCGCTGAAAGGTAAAGCGGAATTCAATTATAAATTTCCGGGAACCGGCGGCTACAGCATGCATGCTGCTTACACTAAGGACCTGGACAATGGCAGGGCGAAATACAATGATGAAGAAATCACTACGGACAATGTCTTCAGCCAGCTGATCAGGAGACCCAACATCCGCCAGAAATTCATGCTGGTGAATGAAATCAAAATATCAGCTACTAAAGAATGGGGAAATGGTTTTTCCGTGCAGCCTTTTCTTATCCGCACCAGCTATGTCACCTTTGCCCCTCTCCCGCACAAGGATTCACTGTTCGCTTCCGAAGACGATGTAACCTCCGGCGAACTCGGCCTGAAATTAAGGTTCGCCCCCGGTGAAAAAAAGATCTCTACGATACGCAAGGATTATAAGTTTAAAGGCAATCATCCCGTTTTTGAACTGCGCTATGTTCATGGTATAAAAGGTTTCCTTGACGGGCAATACAACTACGACAAATTATTCGGCAGCATCACCCAGAAGATCCGTCTGCACGATTGGGGCAGCCTCAACTACCGCGCCTACGCCGGAAAAATCTACAGTAAGGCCCTCCCCTTCATGCTGCTGGAACTGCACCCGGGTAATGAAGTGTATTATTACAGTAAAGACGGCTTCAACCTCATGAACCGGTTTGAATTTTACAGCGACGAATTTGCAGGCATCAATGTGGAGCACGACTTTGGCAAGAAGCTGCTCAACCTCCTGCCATTCCTCCGTAAAACCAACATCCGACAGTTCTGGAATGTTAAGACCGTCTGGGGAAATTTAACCAACGAAAACCGCAGGCTCAACCATATTGATTTCGGCAGCTATCGCCTGCGTACTTTAAACAAACATGCCTATACCGAAATCGGTACAGGCATTGACAATATTTTCCGCGTGTTCAGGGTGGATCTCGTCTGGCGCTTTGCCCCGCAGGTCACCTCCCCGCGCAATATGCCACCAGCCAGAATCAGCAACTCAACCAGCAC
>JBBROE010000012.1:0-55556 GCA_038229695.1 Chitinophagales bacterium
CCTCCGCTTCACGCGCGGTCTCATGATGTATGCCGTGGCGCCATTTTCCTACGCTGACTTCATGGAAGAATACCGGGTGGAAAAAAGAAGTGTCACCGAACAGGTCCTCGATCTTTCCTGCCCGGAAAAAACAGCGCTCGCCAAAGCCCTCTGGATAAATACCGACACGCAAAACAAATTTTATCCCTATCATTTTTATGCGGACAACTGTACCACCCGCGCCAGGGATATGATCATCAACCACACCGGGCCGGGCTTAACATTCGGAGAAATAAGGCCGCTTCCGGGTGAAAGCACCTACCGCCAGCTTATCCACAGCTATATGAAAAGCAGCACCCAGGGATGGAACCGGTTTGCTATCGATGTGCTGCTCGGCAATCACCTGGATGAAAAAATGAACAACCTCCAGGCGATGTTTCTTCCCGACTACCTGATGGTCGGGTTCGGCAAAGCAGCGCTCCACAGCCATCCGTTGGTAAAAGAGACCCTGGTGCTACTGCCGGACGGGCAACCCCGTACCTCAACTTTTTTTACACCGGTCAACATTTTTTCGCTTCTTGCCGGCTTCATGCTCCTGTTCAGTTTCCTGCCTTACCCGCAGGCCGCCCGCACACTAACGGTACTGGACAATCTCTTTTTCCTTTTCACCGGGTTGCTGGGCACGCTCATGCTCTGCCTCTGGATATTCCGCGTAGACAACGTATGCCGCAACAATTACAACCTGCTGTGGGCTCTCCCCACGCATGCCGTCATAGCATTTTTTTTGACCAGCCCTAAAAAATGGGTAAGGGTCTACTGGCTGCTGACTGCCCTGCTCAGCCTCGTAACCCTGCTGATGTGGCGGGTCATCCCACAGGAATTCAACAATAGTATTCCTTTGCTCGTTATTATTATTCTTTTCCGGAGCACGCTGCGTTACCTCAAAACCCGGCAGCATGACTAACAAAACGCTTTTGTTTAACGAGACAACTATCCATTACCGCGTAACCGGCAATGGCATGCCCGTGGTGCTGCTCCATGGCTTTGCAGAAGACCACCGCGTATGGAAGCACCTGGCACCGGTGCTGGCCAAAAACTACCTGGTCTTACTGCCAGACCTTCCCGGAAGCGGCGGTTCCGGCTACCTGCCGGATATGCGTATGGAAACCATGGCGGATCTGGTTCACCTGATCATAGCGCAGGAAGTGACAGGCCAGGATGAAAAACGTGCCGTAGTAATGGGTCATAGCATGGGCGGCTACGTGGCGCTGGCCTTTGCAGATCTGTTTCCTGCACTAACCCGCGGGCTTGGACTGGTCCACTCCACCGCCTTCGCCGATACCGCGGACAAAAAAATCACGCGGCAGAAAAGTATTGGTTTCATTCAGCAGCACGGAACAGCGGCGTTCCTGGAGCAGTCGGCACCCAACCTATTCACCCCGGCAAACCGTATCAGCAGGCAGGACATGGTTGACGAGCTCATTGATACCTATAAAGACATGGATCCGCGCGTACTGGTTGCCTGCTACGAGGCGATGGTGGAACGCCCGGACCGATCAGCACTGCTGGCTCGACTTACCATACCCGTGCTTTTCCTGATCGGCAAACAGGATGCTGCCGTTCCTTTTGCGGACAGTATGCGACAGTGTCATCTCCCGGAAGTTTCCTTTGTTGAAATACTGGAACAGTCGGCGCACATGGGAATCTGGGAGGAAACCACGAAAGCAAACCTCGCCCTGAACAATTTTCTGTCATATACCGCAAATAATATCCTGCAGTACTAAGGCCATGAAAAAAATACTCATAGTGGCGATGATTTGTTGCATAGTTATGCCGGTATATGCTAAACATATACGGGGTGGCGAACTGTCTTACAAATACATCGGGCCAGGTACGGCTCCGAACACCTCGCAGTATTTTATCCGGCTTAAATTATATATTGACTGTGACGCCAGTGACCCCGGTCAGAACGAAACGTCGGCGCCGTTTACCTTTTTCAACAAGCTCACCGGCCGGCAAATCCTCAACGTCACGGTCAGCAAGACCAAAGAAGAGCTGATTACGTACGATCCCAAATCAAATCCCTGCATCACCAATCCTCCCACGGACATCTGTTACAAACTGAAATATTTTGAAACCACCCAGGAACTGCCCGATATTCCGGAAGGCTACACCATCGCTTACCAGCGCTGCTGCCGGGTAAACAACATTGTGAACATTTCCGGTAACAGCAGCATTGACGGCACCACGTATTCCTGTGATATACCCGGTACTAACGTGTTACCGGTCGGGCATAATTCAAGCCCGGTCATTGCCGGCAATGACGCTGTAGCGATTTGCGCGGGATCAGGATTTGCTTTTGATTTTTCTGCAACCGACGCTGACCGCGACTCGCTGGTCTATACCCTGTGCGCCGCTTATAACGGTGGCGGCCAGGGCAACCAGACCGCAAACTGCAGCAACTGCCCCGCCCCGAACCCGGCAGCCGCCCCACCCTACTATGCACTTTCCTACTCGGCCCCGTTTGACGGATCCAGCCCGCTGGGGCTTGGAACGTCGATTGATCAGCACACCGGCATTATCTCCGGTATCGCGCCTGCTGTATCCGGGCAGTATGTGGTAACCGGTTGTATATACGAGTACCGCAACGGCATACTTATCAATATTCACCGCAAGGATATTCACCTCAGCATTTCCAATTGCAACCCGCTTAAGGCACTGCTGAAACCAGACTATGACTACTGTAATGACTACCTCGTAAATTTTAAAAACGAACAATTCAACCCGGCGGGAAGTGTATACATCTGGTCTTTCGGGGATAGTAGCCCCACCGACAGCTCGCTGGATCCCATCGGGCTCATCCAGCACAAATTTGCCGATACGGGCACCTATACCATAAAGCTGAAAGTGGTTCTTGCGGGCCAGTGTCTCGACTCCACGACCACCCTGGCAAAGGTGTACCCGGGTTTTTATCCCGGCTTCAGGGTACTCGGCTCCTGCCTGTATACCCCGCTGCAATTTGTGGATACCTCCACCACCCGATACGGGTATGTAAGCGCCTGGCGCTGGGATTTTGGCGATCCATCCAGCACAGCTGATACAGCTCATACCCAGAACCCGCAATGGAAATACAACAGCCTCGGCACCAAAACAGTGCAGTTGATTGTGCAGAGCAATAAGGGATGTATTGATACCGTAACCCTTCCCATTGAAGTGAAAGATAAACCAACGGTACAGGTGCCCTTCAGCGATACCCTGATATGCAGCAACCTCCCGCTGCAGGACACGCTGATGCTGGGCGCATCCAGCGGCGATGCCGGCACCTATTCCTGGACCCCGGGCACAAGCCTCCTGAACGAAAATACGGCCACGCCACTGGTATTTCCCACCACTACCACGGTGTACTATGTGCATTTTAACGCCAATGGTTGTATCAATGATGATTCCATCCGGGTAAGGGTCGTCGATCATGTTACGCTGGATGCGGGACCGGACAGCACGATCTGCCTGACTGATAAGATTACCCTTTCAGCAGGCGGAGATGCCCTTGCTTTTGCCTGGTCTTCACCGGGATTGGGAGCGGCTGCTTTCAGCAATCCCATGATCAAAAACCCCGTTGTAACGCCTGCAGGTACTACGGTTTACCAGGTAAAGGCCAGCATCGGGAAATGCAGCGTAACCGATGCAGTTACCATCCGCACGGTTCCCTATCCGACAGCCAATGCAGGCCCGGATTCGCTCATTTGCTTCGGGGATACGGCCAGATTGCAGGCCTCCGTAAAGGGGTCGACCTTCACCTGGACACCGGCGTACAGCCTTACCGGCGCCAGCACCCTGTCGCCACTGGCCCACCCGGTGGCGACGACAACGTATATACTCGCCGTGTACGATGTGCTCGGTTGTCCGAAGCCGGGTCTGGATACCGTGACCGTAACGGTTCGTCCGCCAATCTTTGCCAATGCGGGAAAGGATACATCGGCTATAATCAACCAGCCCCTTACGCTGCATGCGACCGGGGCGCCGTTCTTTTTATGGTCGCCGCCCACCTATCTCAACCAGGCAGACATCTCCTCACCGACCGCTCTGTTTTCGGAAAGCGGCGTTTATACCTACGCGTTAAAAGCGTTTACAGCCAACAATTGTTTTGCCCTTGATACGATACACATCAAGGTGTTTGCCACGGCGCCGGATATCTTTGTGCCCAATGCGTTCACACCGGATGCAGCGCAGAACAACCTCTTCCGGCCCATTCCTGTCGGCATCGCGCGCATCGATTATTTCAGGGTATACAACCGCTGGGGGAATATGGTCTTCAGCAGCAGCGACGGCAGCGGGTGGAACGGAACCGTCAGCGGCAAAAAGCAGGCTTCAGGAACCTATGTATGGGTGGTGGAAGGGCGCGACTTTACCGGTAAGGTGATCGCCCGCAAAGGTACAGTAGTCCTGATCCGGTAGCCTGTTTGAACTGCAGCGTTGGTACCCCCGCCTTCCCTTCATCGCCCAACGGGCCAAAACTTTTTTTTACCTTTCTTTGTAATGTGCTTAAATGACTAATATGCGAAAAATAGTTTTTATAACGGGCGCTACATCAGGTTTCGGTAAAGCCACTGCCGAAAAATTTGCTGCTGCGAAATGCGATTTGATTATCACCGGACGCCGGGAAAACCTGCTGCTCGACCTGAAAAATAAGCTGGAAAAAGAAGAAGGTATACAGGTGCTGCCGCTTGTATTTGATGTGAGGGACAGGCATACGGTTTCAAGCGTAATTGCAGCTATCCCTGCCACCTGGCAACTGGTTGACGTTCTCGTTAACAACGCAGGACTGGCATTGGGCAAGGATTATTTTGAAGAAGCCAGCCTGGACGACTGGGATACCATGATTGACACGAATGTAAAAGGATTGCTGTACGTGAGCCGTGCCGTATTGCCTTTTATGACCGCCAGGAACCAGGGCCATATCATCAACATAGGGTCCGTCGCAGCCAAAGACGTATACGAAAAGGGCAATGTTTACTGTGCATCAAAAGCTGCAGTGGAAAGCATCAGCAAAGCGATGCGGACCGACCTGCTGCGCCACCGGATAAAAGTTACCGCTATTCATCCCGGCGCCGCGGAAACCGAATTTTCGCTGGTACGTTTTAAAGGCGATGAGCAGTCTGCTGCAAAAACGTATGATGGATATAAAGCACTGACCGCGAACGACGTAGCTGACGTAATCTATTATTGCGCTACGCTGCCGCCACATGTTTGCATCAACGACCTGGTGGTAACCTGTACTGCGCAATCTGATGCTTTTTATACGTTTAAAGGATAATATCCGAAAAAGGGTTTTTATGGACGTTTGGGCGAATAATCTGGTATGACTTTGCAAGCGTTACAATGTTCCCCTATTTTTACCGTTGTACATCCGCATCCCGTAAAACCGAACTATGAAAGGCTTAATCTTAAAATGCTGTCTGGCTCTACTCATCCTTTTCGCAGGCGTGGCGGTACACGCACAGGAAGATGTCATCAAGCTTGAAAACTGCATGAATGAATCCTATAAAAGCGAAATCGACAGCCTAAAACGTTTATTTACTTCGCAGGGTTACGAGATGGTTCGGGAAGCTTCCGTGAAAATGGAAAGCGAGTATGAGCTTCCAATAGTGCTGCCGCTTACACAGGGAGCCTGGTACCAGTTTGTATTTATCGGCGACCCCAGTTCCAAACTTTATGAAGTGCGGATGTATGACTGGAATGAGCGCCAGGTGGTATACAAAAAGAACATGTGGGGCGATGTGGATGGCAACATCATTACCTATCCTTATGTGGCCCAGTTTACCGAGTACCACGTTATTAAACCCGTACAGGTGAATAAGCAGAAAAAGAAAAATCTCTGCGGCTACGTGATGCTGCTGAAAAAAGTGAGATAACATCGTTGCCGCTTACCTGTCAATTTTAAGAATTCATTTATAACTCTTCTCTGCTTCCGGGCGTTATTGTCTTAAACACGGGTATGTTTCTTAAATTTTTCGCCACGGCTTTGCTGCTTCCGGCGTTTATTTTACTTCACCGGCATGCGGTGAACGATGACCTTCCCTGGAGCGGTTCCAGGAGACTTACCTGGTCTGATTTTAAAAGTCGCCCGGACGCCCGTTCCACCCATGCCGCGCTCACCAGTTCCAAAATTATATTTAATTACGGCTACGGATCGGACCGCGGCTTCAACTTCACCATTCAATGCGTATTTGACAAGTCTGCTTCCTGGGGACGGGTAAAAACGCCCTATATCCTTTCGCACGAGCAGGGCCATTTTGACATCGCCGAGATCTACGCCCGTAAGCTTAATAAGGCTATGAAAGACTATCATTTCAATGAAAAAAAGGTGGCGAAGGATGTACCGGAATTGTACCAGTCGATCATGAAGGAAGAAGCCACCTGCCAGGCACAATACGACAATGAGAGTGATTTCAGCCGCAATAAAGAAGAACAGGAATTTTGGTTAACAAAAATTCAGGACCAGCTCAGGATGCTTCAGGCCTATGCAGCTTATAAGCCATAACCCAATAGCAAGTTAAAACAGCCCGTAGAGCTGGGCATCCACCCGCCGTATAATTTCGCCCATATCCTCTTCATTTTCGGCGAACTTGTTTTTGTCAATATCAATCACGAGCAAGGCGCCTTCCTGGTAGCTTTCGATCCATTTGTTATAATAATCATTCAGTCGCTTCAGGTAATCCAGCCGGATATTTTCCTCGTATTCGCGCCCTCTTTTCTGGATTTGTCCAACGAGCGTTGGTACCGATCCTTTGAGGTAAATGAGGAGGTCAGGCGGCTGCACCATCGACTTGAGGGTCTGGAAGAACTGGTAGTAGTTATCGAAATCCCGTTTGCTCATCAGCCCCATTTCGTGCAGGTTGGGAGCAAATATATTGGCGTCTTCGAAAATGGTCCGGTCCTGAATTACCGTTTCCGTACCGCGGTGGATGTCGAGCAGCTGGGTGAGCCGGCTGTTCAGGAAATAGATCTGCAGGTTAAAGCTCCATCGGGGCATGTCTTCATAGAAATCATTCAGGTAGGGGTTGTGGTCCACGTCTTCAAACTGGGGAATCCATTTGTAGTGTTTGCTCAGCAACTCCGTGAGGGTGGTTTTGCCGGCGCCGATATTCCCGGCTACTGCAATATGCTTCGGTTTCTTAGTTTTTGCCATAGCCGCTGAACGATTTGCAATGATAGAGTCGCTAAAAATATACAATTCCGGTAACTGATCCGCATCGCGGTGGAAAAATCAATAATATTTCAATCCTGTGGCTGACCGTACGATTTCCATTGTGGCCGCTGCGCTTTTCCCTGCTTTTTCGGCTCCTTTTTCCATCACCTGCTTCAGGTAGGCATCATCGTTGCGAATCGCTTCGGCTTTTTCGCGGATAGGTGTAATGAACGCGATCATGTCTTCTGCCAGTTGTTTCTTCATGTCTCCGTAACGGATGCTGCACTGGTCATAGGCGGTTTCAAAAATGGCGAGCGTTGCCTCGTTGCTCACCAGCCGCATCAGCTGGAAAACGTTTTCGATGTAGTCCGGCTTAACCGAATTGGGGACCGATGGCCCTGCATCCGTTTTAGCTTTCATTATTTTTTTCCGGATCTGATCGTCGGGGTCGCTCAGGTAGAGGGTCGCATGCTGGTTCTCACTTTTGCTCATTTTCCCGGTTCCGTCAAGGGAAGGAACTTTAACCAGGTTGTCCCCATAATTAAATGCCATAGGCTCAGGGAATACGTTGCCGTACCGGTGGTTAAACCGGTTGGCGAACGTGCGGGCCATTTCAAGGTGTTGCTCCTGGTCTTTTCCAACGGGCACCAGAGCGGCCCGGTGAAGCAGGATGTCGGCCGCCTGGAGGACCGGGTAGGTCAGCAGTCCCGCATTCACGTTATTCGGCTGCTGCCTCACCTTGTCTTTAAAAGTTGTCGTCTTTTCGAGCTCACCAACATATGAAAGCATATTCAGGTGCAGGTATAGCTCGGCAGTTTCATACACCTGGCTCTGGCAATACAGGGCTACTTTTTCCGGGTTTAGGCCTGAAGCCAGGTACTCAGCCAGTACGCGCTTCACGTTATCCTTAAGTGC
Organism: Chitinophagales bacterium; assembly: GCA_038229695.1. Taxonomy (GTDB): domain Bacteria; phylum Bacteroidota; class Bacteroidia; order Chitinophagales; family Chitinophagaceae; genus JACMLD01. The sequence continues at coordinate 8,084 of JBBROE010000012.1, forward strand.
TGAAGTATCGGGGTGGGTGGTGAGGGAGTGCAGATCCGCCAACATGAAAAAGCATTCGTAATCGTCCTGCATCCGCACGTAATTCCGCAGGGCCCCGAAGTAATTGCCAAGGTGTAAAAACCCGGTTGGCCGTATGCCGCTCATGACAATGCCTTTCTTTTTCATAAGTGGGCGAAGATAAGAATAATCACGGCGGCGAAGCAGGTGTTCTCCCGGTGAACCAGCGCCTGGCCGTACCCGGGAAGGTAACCCGGCTAGACCTTTTCCACAGCCTCGCTTGTCTGAAATACCTACTTGCACAAGGCGGGTAAACCTTTCATCACAAAACGCCGGGGCATGGCCGCAATTCTTTATTTTTGTTGCTATGGACGTTACGGCTGCAATGATCGATAATCTTTCTAATTTGTCCAGGCTCCGGTTCACGGAACTGGAAAAGGAGCAGGTAAAAGAAGATTTGCAGCGGATGATTGCCTTCGTTGAGAAACTGGGAGAAGTAGACACCACGGGAGTGGTACCATTACAGCATATGACAGAGGCCACAGACATTTTCAGGGAAGACGAAGTACGGGGTTCGATGGATAAGGCCATCGCCCTGAGCAATGCGCCGGCAGCCACAGGCGATTATTTTACCGTACCACAGGTGATTAAAAAATAAACCGCTTAACTGCAGCTATGAACAAAGCCATCATCCAACTGGACAATATTCAAAAAGCGTATTACATGGGCCGGGAGCCCGTGCCGGTATTGAAGGGCATTACCCTGAACATCCTGAAGAACGAATATGTTGCGCTGATGGGCCCTTCAGGATCGGGAAAAAGCACCCTGATGAACATTCTTGGCTGCCTGGATTCACCTACTGGTGGCCGTTATATTCTTAATGAACAGGATGTGAGTGGTATGGCGGACGATGACCTGGCCGAAGTGCGCAACAAGGAAATCGGGTTCGTATTCCAGCAGTTCAACTTGTTGCCGCGCTTAACTGCTGCGGAAAATGTAGCGTTACCCCTGGTATATGCCGGCGTTGGCAAAAAGCTGAGAACGGAGATGGCCATGGCCGTATTGGAAAAGGTGAGCCTTACCGAAAGAAGTCATCATAAACCCAATGAATTAAGTGGTGGCCAGTGCCAGCGGGTTGCTATTGCGAGAGCGCTTGTCAATAACCCGTCCATCATCCTGGCCGATGAACCTACCGGCAACCTGGATTCAAAGACATCAATAGAAATTATGGATATTTTTGGGGCGATTCAGTCGGCCGGCAACACGGTCGTGCTGGTGACGCACGAAGAAGATATTGCGCTGCATGCCCACCGTGTAGTGCGACTCCTTGATGGGCTGATAGAAACAGACCGGGTTAATGACCATATCATCGTGGGGGCCATGCACTGATCGCTTCCCGTTGTATCAACCGGATTAAAGCTTATTTCAGCCTCAACTTTTCTAAATACCCCTGCTTGTAATGTCCCTTAAAATTTATACTAAGACCGGCGACAAAGGCACCACCTCACTGATAGGCGGCACAAAGGTGGCCAAATCGCATTTACGTATAGAAGCCTATGGCACCATCGATGAACTGAATTCATTTACCGGGCTTTGCCGTGATTTGATCACCGATGAACCCGAGCGGGTAATGCTGGCTGAGATCCAGGACCGGCTGTTTACCATCGGTTCATCCCTGGCCTGTGACCCGGTGAAGGAACCAGGCATGCATATCCCCGATTTGAAAGAAGCAGATGTGGTATTACTCGAGAAAGAAATGGACCGGATGAATGCCGCTCTGCCTCCCATGAAATCATTTGTATTACCGGGAGGCCATCCCGTGGTTTCCCACCTGCATATTACGCGCTGTGTATGCCGCCGTGCGGAGCGGTTTTGTGTGCGGCTTGAACTGGAAAGTCCGGGGGAAGATCCTATTATCATCAAATACCTCAACAGGCTGAGTGATTATTTTTTTGTGCTGAGCCGTTATATGGCCCTCCTGCTGCACGCTGAGGAAATCCCCTGGAAGGCAAGGAAGTAGTTCAGGGCGTGATTTTACCGTCTTTCATATGAAGCACCCTGTCGCTCATGCCAGCCAGTTCCTCGTTGTGGGTAACAATCAGGAAAGTCTGGCTGAATGTTGATCGCAGGCTGAAAAATAGGTCATGCAATTCCTTAGCATGCGTTGAATCGAGGTTTCCGCTGGGCTCATCGGCGAAAATGATTTTAGGTTCATTAATCAGCGCGCGGGCAACGGCCACCCGCTGCTGCTCACCCCCGGAAAGCTGCTGCGGTTTGTTATCTACCCTGTCCATGAGCCCCAGCGTATCCAGGAGCGACAACGCTTTCGCCGCCACTTCTTTTTTACCCCTGCCGGCTATCCAGCCGGGGATACACACATTTTCGAGCGCACTGAATTCCGGCAACAGGTGATGGAACTGGAAAACAAAACCGATGTTGCGGTTACGGAAAGCTGCTAGCGCCCTGGCACCAAGTTCCTCTATCGCTGTGTTGTCAAGGGTAATCCGGCCGCTGTCCGCCATATCCAGCGTGCCCAGGATATGGAGCAGGGTGCTTTTTCCTGAACCGGACGGGCCCACGATACTGACGATTTCTCCCCGGGATATATCGAGGCTCACGCCGCGGAGGACTTCCAGTTGTCCGTAAGTCTTCATAATCCCGGCAGCGCTTAACATGGTTTCCACTTGTTTTTGTAAAATACGAACCTACAATTTTATTCGTTGTTATGGCATCAACACCGGCAAATCAGGTGCGCCCCTCTTGTGAAAAACTACATTTGGGAGTTCAGTTTTTACCATTACATTTGCCGAAAATTAAAGACACCCTACAATGTTCTGGACACTTGAATTAGCCTCTTACCTGGAAGACGCGCCCTGGCCGGCCACAAAAGACGAGCTGATCGATTACGCCATCAGGAGCGGAGCGCCAATTGAAGTAGTGGAAAACCTGCAGGAGCTGGAAGACGAAGGAGAAATTTATGAAGCCATCGACGACATATGGCCTGATTACCCCTCACAGGAAGACTTTTTCTTTAACGAAGACGAATATTAAGCAGGTCACTGATAAGCCCTGTTACGTGAAAAACCGCGCCTATAGCGCGGTTTTTTTATTGATAGTATTCGCTGGATCCTGCCCGGCGTTAAGCTGCATGCCCAAATTCCGGGTATTCGCTGCATTCATTCCTTTACGCCTACCGCATTCATTATAGCGGTGCTCACCCCGGTACTGGAATAACCACCGTCATGGTAAAGGTTCTGCATGGTCACCATACGGGTAAGATCAGAGAACAAGGTGACACAATAATCAGCACAGGACTCCGCGCTGGCATTCCCGAGGGGAGAAATGGCTTCCGCATAATCGAAGAAATCCGCAAAACCTTTTACCCCGCTGCCGGCCGTGGTCTTGGTGGGCGATTGCGAAACGGTGTTAATACGTACTTTTTTGTCGACCCCGTAATGATAGCCGAAACTACGCGCGATGGATTCCAGCATCGCCTTAATATCTGCCATATCTGTATAAAATGGATAGGTGCGCTGGGCCGCCGCATACGTAAGGGCAACCACGCTGCCCCACTCGCTGATGGCATCGAGTTTTTTTGCGACAGCCAGCATTTTATGTAAGGACATAGCCGACACATCGATACCCTTCATGAAATATTCGTAGTTGGATGATTCATAAGGAACATTCTTGCGAATGTTTACACTCATGCCGATGGAGTGGAGAACGAAATCTATTTTGCCGCCCAGCACTTCCTGGGATTTTGTGAACAGGGTGGTAATTTCATCGATGTTTGTTGCGTCAGCGGGGATGATCTCAGCTTTTGTTTTTTCCGCCAGGATCTTTATCTGTCCCATCCGCATCGCGATCGGGGCATTGGTCAGTACAATGGAGGCACCTTCCTCGTACGCCTTTTCGGCCACCTTCCAGGCAATTGAATTTTCGTCGAGCGCCCCGGTGATGATACCCCGTTTTCCTTTTAGCAGATTATAACCCATATCCTGTGGTATTTAAATTGTTATTTGATTAAGGGCGTCAAAAATAAGGAGGATTTCTTTCCGGCGACTTGATCTGAACCGGTAATTCCCAGACCATCTGTATCCAAAACCAAACCAACTCCTGGAGTTTAGTGTGGAGGAAGTACCAGGAGTGAAATACGGGCGCCCCCGGACCATCATTAATTCATCAGCATTTCCCGGGCGTTTTCAAGCGCAGCGGCCGTTGGCTTTTCGCCACTGAGCATCCTGGCGATCGTGGTAATCCGCTCGTCCGGTGTCAGTAACCGGATATTGGTTTTGATTTCCCGGTCTCGGGTTTCTTTATATACAAAGAAGTGCGCATCTGCCTTACCGGCAATCTGCGGCTGGTGGGTAATGGAAATAACCTGGCGGCTGACCCCGAGAGCTTTCATGATGATACCTACCTGGCGGGCGGCTTCTCCTGAAATACCGGTATCTATCTCGTCAAAGATGAGCGTGGGCATGTCCAGGGATTCTGCAACAAGCGATTTGATGCAGAGCATCAACCTGCTCAGCTCACCGCCTGATGCTACTTTACGCACCGGCTCAAAGCGGTTGCTGTTATTGGCGTCAAAAAGAAATTCAATATGGTCAGCGCCGGAATCATCCAGCCCGTTGGCAGGAAGTGCATGTATCGATACTTTCAACCGCGCATTGGGCATACCCACCTGCTTCAGCAGCCTGTTGACTTTCTGCTGTAGCGGCTCCGCCTGTTTGCCGCGGGCAGCAGAAAGTTGCGCGGCAAACTTTGTGGAAGACGTGAGCAACTGATCACATTCTTTTTCCAAATCCCCGATCACGCTGTCCAGGTTATGGACGGCGTCAAGTTTCCCTGAAAGTTGTTCCCTAATAGCCAAAAGGCCTGCCGTATCGGCCACAGCATGCTTTTTAAATAATTTATACCCGGTGGCGATCCGGTCACTGATTTGCTCGATCCGTAACGGGTCATATTGAATCTGGTCATTTGTTCGGGCCAGTTCATCCGCGATGTCGGCCAGTTCAAGCTGGGCCGACTGCAGCCGGTCCAATAACGGACCAATCCCCGCATGCCAGCCTGTGAAGGCCTGGAGCTGGTGCTGGGCGCGTTTCAGTTGCTGCACCACCGGTTCCTCCGCTTCCGAGAGGAGATCAACCACGCCGCTGATGGCCCCTTTTATTCCTTCGGCATTGGAAAGAAGTTTAAGCTCATTGTCGAGTTCTTCCACCTCGTTTGCCCGGAAATTGGCTTCTTCCAGCTCGTCGGATAAAAATCTATAATAATCGTATTGCGCCGTAAATGCTGCCTTCTCGGCCTGCTTTGATTTTAGTTTTTTTCTCGCCAACTCCAGGGCGGTATATCCCTGCCTGTACTCCTGCAGCTTCGGCTGGTTGGCAGCGAGCGCATCCAGCACTTCCCTTTGGAAATCGGTCTCGCCGAGCGTGAGGGTATCAAACTGCTGGTGCAGGTCTACCAGCAGCGCGCTGAGCTGCCGCAACTGATCCAGATTCACCGGGGTATCATTGATGAATGCTCTGGATTTACCATTTACGGCGATTTCCCTTCTGAGAATGAGCTCCTGCCCGATGTCAAGATCCCGCGCGAGGAGAAATTCACGCACCGGTCCTGCCGCGGGGGTGGAAAAACAGCCTTCCACCATACACTTTTTTTCGCGGTGAAGGAGGACTGTACTGTCGGCTCTTTCGCCGAGTATCAGCGACAACGCCCCGACCAGTATGGATTTACCCGCACCGGTCTCGCCGGTGATGATGTTGAGTTTACCGGAAAAATCGATGTTGATTTCGTCTATGATAGCGTAATTCTGAATCTGCAGTTGCTGTAACATAGATAGTCTGTAGGGCAGCAAATTAATTTAAAAAACAATGCAGCGGCAAGAGAGTTGTACCCCAATTGCTGTTAAAAAAACGGCCAGTCCCTATCGTTGCCGGCAGGTTGACCCTATCAAATTAAAAAAGGAGGCCGGTGGCCTCCTCCTTAAAAAAAATCAATTATATTATTTGATCTCAACGGCGTCAGCAAGGTCATTGTCAACCAGGATTCGGCCACAGTTTTCACAGATGATGATCTTCTTGCGCTGTTTGATCTCGCTTTGTTTCTGGGGCGGGATGGCGTTGAAACACCCGCCGCACGCATCGCGTTCAACCGGTACCACCGCCAGGCCGTTCCGGTAATTTTTCCGGATACGGTCATAGGAATTCAACAAACGTTCATCTACCTTTTCCCTTGCGTCGGCACTTAATTTATTAAAATGCTTTTCTTCTTTCTCGGTTGTGGCCACGATCTTTTCCAGTTCGTCTTTTTTATTCTTCAGCACCCCGTCTTTAGTAGCCAGGGCCTTCTTCGCCTTTTCAAGGAGCACCGCTTTCTCGCTGATTTCTTCCTGCGCATCTTTGATGTGCTTTTCCGCCAGCTTCACTTCCAGCTGCTGCATTTCTATTTCCTTATTCACGGCTTCAAACTCGCGGCTGTTTTTGACGTTGGTGGCCTGCTTTTCGTACTTCTTTACCAGGCTGTCTGATTCTTTAATCAGTTCTTTTTTCTGATTGATGAATTCATTGATGCCATTAATCTCTTCTTCGATGCGTGTCTGCCTCGCATTCAACCCTGTAATTTCATCTTCAAGGTCACTAACTTCCATGGGTAATTCGCCCTTCAGCACCTGTATTTCGTCCAGCTTGCTTTCTATTTTCTGCAGGGTAACCAGCGAGGTGAGTTTTTCTTCGACCGAAAAATCTTTTACTGTTGCCATATTAATTGATGTCTGTTTTAAATGAATTGAATCCTGAACCCGTTTCATTTCCCAGTGTGCAGGAAGTAATTGACCGGGTTAGTGTTCACCCCTGTTTTGAGGGCAGCAAAGGTAGGGAATTTTTCCTGTAAAAGGGTAGCCAGCAGGTCAATAGTAAACTGTTCACTTTCGAAGTGACCGATGTCGGCCAGAACCAGTTGTCCGTCCGCCTCGAAGAAATCATGATATTTAATATCCGAGGTAACGAACATGTCCGCACCCTCCCTTAAAGCATTAGCAATCAAGATACTGCCAGCCCCACCACAGATCGCGATCCTGCGGATTCCGCGGCCGGTGAGCGGGGAGTGCCGGATCGCCTGAATACCGGTAACCGACTGCAACCGCCGGAGAACATCCGTTTCACTGACCGCTTCGGCCAGTTCACCCACAATTCCCGCTCCAACTCCCTGGAAAGGGTTGTTCAAGGCCAGTATGTCATAAGCTACTTCTTCATAAGGATGCGCTTCCAGCATGGCCCTGACCACGCGGCTTTCCAACCAGGCGGGAAATATCAGCTCTATTTTTATTTCAGGCTCGGATTGAGGCTGGCCCGCGCTGCCGCTGAACGGGTGTGTGCCGGGTCCCGGGGTAAAGGTGCCCTCGCCCTCGCTGTTAAAACTGCAGTCGGAATAATCGCCAATTGATCCGGCCCCGGCGGCAAATACCGCTGTGCGGACGACCGCCGCCTGCGCGCGGGGAACAAAGACCTGGAGTTTCCGGAGGAGCCCGGCCTTCGGTTGCAACACCCGGCAATTGGTTAGGCCAAGGCGCCTGGCCAGCTCGCCATTCACGCCATCACGCACATTATCGAGATTGGTGTGGGTCGCATATATAGCGATGTCGTTCCGGACAGCCCTGATGACTGTTCTTTCCACCTGGTTTTTCCCCGTTAGTTGTTTGAGTCCGCGGAAAATCACGGGGTGATGCGCGATGATGAGGTTACAGTTTTTTGCGATGGCTTCGTCCACTACGGCTTCAGTGCTGTCCAGGCAGATGATGGCACCGCGGCATGACCATTGGTGTTCGCCGGTTATCAACCCGGCATTGTCATATTCCTCCTGCAACACGGGTGGAGCAAATTCCTCGAGCGCTCGGATGATATCTGCAATGATCATAAGTGGAATCTTTTTTCATCGTGCTGCATCGTGCTACCGGCCTGCCGATCCATTTCATTAGGGCAGCGGGTCTGCGGACACGCCGCTGAAGGTCATTTTTACGGGGAGAATGAACCCGTTTTTATCAAATTCCAGGGTATCGATACAGGTCACCCGGTGGCCTGCATTGGTATCTCCCAGCGGTCTTCTGTGATAAACAATATACCATTTACCGGAACGCGGGTTGTGGAGGAGCGAGTGATGACCGGCGCCGGTGGCCACGGCAGGATCCTGCTGCAAAATTTTCGCCACTCTTTTAAATGGTCCGAACGGAGAATCGGCAATGGCATAAGCGACGGAATAATTGGGGCCGCCCCATCCTCCTTCGCTCCACATGAGGTAATATTTCTTATTGCGGATAAACATCATTGGCCCTTCCACATAATTTTCAGGGGTGATTTCCCGGAACGGACTGTCATTGGCAAAAGGAATAAAGCCCGTAAAATCGTTGTTGAGCCGGGCGATATTGCAATGCTTCCAGCCTCCGTAAATCAGGTAATACTTCCCGTCGCGGTCATAAAAAACAAACTGATCGATGGGCTGGGCACCGTTGTGAAACCTGTCGACCAGCGGGTGTTCCAGGTAATCCTTGAAAGGGCCGGCCGGTGAATTTGAAACCGTAACGCCGATGCCCCCGTAGTGCTGATCATCCTGGATATCGTTTGCCCCAAACAGCAGGAAATATTTGTTATCTTTTTCGATGATGGCCGGTGCCCAGACCGCCCGCTTTGCCCACTTCACCGATGCGGTATCAAGGACGTGCGGATGTTTGGTCCAGTGAACCAGGTCTGGTGAGGAAAAGGCATCAAAATATACCTGGCTGTCGTAAGACCCCGAACTGGTCGGGTATATCCAGTATTGATGATTGAATACCGTGGCTTCAGGTTCTGCATACCAGCCGGGAAAAATGGGATTCCCGGAGAAACCAGTGTCAGCCTGGCCACTGGCGAACAGCTGCAGCACCAGCGCTGGGACTATCAGTAATACATGACATCGATACATAAAGGGTTCCGGTTGATTATAAAAATAAATCAATTGGCCGGCCGCACAGGAGATCGGGCTATTTTTTTACAACCGGCTTCTCAACAGCGACCCCTGATTTTTTTCCCGTGGATTTTTTTACTGCTGCTTTGCGGGGAACCGCAGTTTTTTTAGCCGCTTTCTTTTTAACGCCGGCTACTTTTTTCACGGCAGCTTTCTTCACCTTTTTTACCTTGGATTTGATTTTCGCCGCAGCTTTTTTTGGTGGCTTACTTTTCAGTTTTTTTGAAGGGGATTTTTTTCTTTCCCGGTAGTCGGAGATGGCCGTTTTTACGGCGTCAATCTTTCCGGTGGCGAATTCCACCAGGTGGTCCTTCCCCGCCAGTAATTCTTCCTTGAGGTGAACCGCCTGGTCGCCGATTTTGCTGAGAAAGCCTTCCTGGGCATCTGCCGGAACCTTTTTACTTTTTCTGGTTGCCATATGTAGGTTTTGAAGGTAAGTTAATACGATGGGCCCGCTATTCCATGCCCGGCACCGGTTTATTTGCCGGCCCCGGCGGTATTATTCGGCGGTTCTTCAGATCATACCGCTGCCCGGCGTGCAGGAAGAAGAAGGGTATTGCTGCCCGTGTGTTTACGGAATCACTGCGAGCAGTGCCGCGGCTTCCGTTCATGCTGTCATAATCGTATACGGCTACGTAAGATTTACCAATTACTTCCAGTGTATCGCGGTGCACCTCTACCGCGGTGGCTTCATCAAGCCCCAGCCCGATGAGTTCCGGCGAAAACTTTACAAGACTGACCAGGTCGAACTGCCGGTTTCTTACCAGCAGGTGCTGATCAATGACTGAATTCTTCAGGAACCCCAGCCCCTGCGTATGGTCGCCCACGAGCACCTCCGCACCACGGGTGTCTCCCCGCCATAAAAAAGATCCCTGTATGGTTGCGCCGGCAGAGCTTCCGGCAATTACCCCGCCGCGACCCAGCAAATCAAAAAAGGCCTGGTGGGCCAGTGTGTTGAGGTAAGCATCCGCAATTCGCCATTGCCTGCCCCCGACAAAATAAATGGCCGTGGCTCTACGGATGGCGTCGGTAAACTTTTCACTGTTGGCTTCCGCGAGGTTCGCCGGGTGAAGCAAAGTGACGTTCTTAATACCGGTTTGTTTTTTCACTTCCAAAACATCGGCCTGGTCCGTGCCGGCAGCATCTCCTACCGCGGCCGTGACCACCAGTACGACGGCTTTATCAGCGCCTCCGGCGAGCACGGTAAATTTTTTCCAGATGGCCTCATTAGAACCCACGTTGCCGCCAATAATGAGCAGCGTTCCCTGTTCCGGTCCGTGCCGGGTGACGGCTGCGGGATTGATCGTAATGGGCGTCTGGGCAGACAGGGAGCCAGCCAGCATCACAAGGACTGTGCAGTAACTTAACAGGTTCAGGTGATTCATGCGTATGATGGCGGGTGTTAGTACCGTTGCAGGATTTCAGTGAAGAGATCAGCAATGAGCTGGTTGCCTTTATCGGAAGGGTGTAACCCGTCGAAAGTGATATCCATCGCCTCCGGCGGATAAGGATACTCATCGGTGGCCGGGTTGAACGGAATGGTGGTGTAGGCCGGATAGGGATAATTGCGGTATTGACCGGTCTGTGGATCTTTTAATCGCTTGAACCTGACGAGCCGGGAAATATCCATGCCTTTTTTATCGTACAGGTTAATGATTGCTGCGTGCTCGTATTTCGCAATGGCGACCACGGCATCGGCAAAAGATTTAAGGGACTGGCCGTTTTTATCGCGGTAGCATCCCCAGGCATTATTTTTACTGCCGTTGATATATACGAAGTCGGTACGCTGCATCGGGGCGACCAGGATAATTTTGGCTGCAGGATTTAACCTCCGGATCTTGTTGATGATGATCCGGAAGGATCCAAAGACCGTGTTATTGCCCGCATTGGTACGGTATTCATCCATAGAGCCCAGCGGTCTGCCCTGCCACCAGTCGTTGGTGCCCAGGAACACAGAATATACATCGGCTTTTGTCAGTTTCAGGGTATCGATAGCGGCTGCGATGCCGCCGGAAGTCCAGCCATTATGACCCTGATTGCTATAATTGATGTAGGGAAGCGCGGCTTTTACCCTCGACAGGTAACCCGTACTGACCCGGCCGCCGGTCTCATCTGCATGATCATTGAGGTAGGTAATCGAGTCGCCAATGGCGCACCAGGTAAGCGAAGGAGGCGGCGGAACTGCTTGCGTGAATAACAGGATAGCCAGCGGCAAAAAAAATTTCTTCATATCCGTGGGTGTGAATTTGCCCTGCGATGAAGATACACAATTAGCCGTGCTGTAAGGGTACGGATATTAAAATTCAATTTTCATCGCCGGAGGCAAAAAAGTATATTTAAGAAAATTGCTGTATGAAAAATATATGGTACCTGGCAGCCGCTGTAATGCTGGTTAGCCGCCTGGCCGCCCAGGAAAGTAAAGTCTATGACGATTTGCCGCTGAAAAGTAAAATCCTGAATATGGAGCGGAAATTTGCTGTATACCTGCCGGCGGGCTATGATGTTTCGCAGCGGAGTTACCCGGTATTGTACCTGCTGCATGGCGGGGGCGATGACCAGACCGGCTGGGTTCAGTTCGGTGAAGTGCAGCACATCGCCGATGCGGCCATCGCCGAAGGGCGGGCTACCCCTATGATCATTGTTATGCCCGATGCCAATACGGGGACCCGCGGTTACAGCAATAATGCGACGGGAACATGGCGGTATGAAGACTTTTTCTTCCAGGAATTTATGCCTTTTATAGAGAGCCATTACCGCACGCGGAAGGATAAGCGATACAGGGCGGTAGCGGGTTTATCGATGGGTGGTGACGGCACATTCACCTATGCTCTTCACCATCCTGAGCTGTTTTCATTGGCTTGCCCGTTGAGCGCGGGTACCGGTCCGCTGACCTTGGAAGATGCGAGAACGCGGCTGGCGAAAGAAACGCCGCCTGTACCTGGCGAAAAGGTAACGGCCTGGTATAACCGCCAGAGTGTGCTGGCCCTGGTGAACAATATGCCGGACAGCCTGAAAAAGTCAGTCCGCTGGTACATTGACTGCGGCGACGATGATTTTTTATATGAGGGAAATTCGCTGGTACATATTGCCATGCGTAAAAAAGAAATACCCCATGAATTCCGGACCCGGGATGGGGGGCATACCTGGACTTACTGGCGAGCTGCCCTGCCTGAGGTACTTTCGTTTGTTACGCAGGGGTTTCACCAGTATTAGCAGTTCCCTTAACCGGGTTTTAATTCAGGCAGGCTTTCCTTAACAGCCTGTTAATATTTTTATGTGTAACAAAAGCGTTGTTTTGAAGTCCCAACCCGCGGGAACCCGTTCACGTAAACCAGATAGCTTACTTTTGACCTAACAAATACACCATGATAAAGAAAATTGCAGTGATGATGTTGCTTACAGCCGCCTTCCTGGAGGGCAGTGCGCAGCGGTATTATGACGACAGGCACCCGAGGGAACAGCAGGTAGCAGACGAGCAGACCTATGGCGATGGCTTCAAAAGAGAACATTTATTCATCGGGGGCAATATCGGGCTGGGGTACGACAGCTACAGCTTCAATGCAGGGATTTCGCCGGAGATTGGCTATTCGTTTACGAGCTGGCTGGATGCCGGGGCATTGGTGAACCTGAATTACACCTCCATCCGGCCCGACTATTATTACAACAATAATATCCGCCAGCGCAGTTTCAATTATGGCATTGGGGCGTTTGCCAGGGTATTTCCATTACCATTTCTTTTTATACAGGCCGGCCCGGAATACAACCGTATCAATTATTCACTTACCGATTTCAATACCTCTCCGCACCAGTCCGAATCGTATACCACCAGTGCGGCCAGCCTGCTTGCGGGTATTGGCTACGGTCAGCGCATAGTGGGCCGCAGCAGTATGCATATCGCGATTATGGTCGACCTGCTGAACAGTCCGCAGTCTCCTTACCGCGATGGCAACGGGCGCATTATCCCGGTCATTAAGGCGGGGTTCGACATCTATTTCCACCCGAGAAAAAAATAGGATTGGCCAGGCGAATGCAGGGTTTGATCAGCCAATTTTATTAAAGACTTCAATGGGGGTATTGCAGAGGATGAGGCGTTCCTCGAGGGGCTCGTATAAAAAATCTTCCTTCTGCAGGTGATGGAGATGGTTAATGAGATGGCTGTAGAAGCCCCCGGAGTTGAGCACATATATTTTTTTATCGTGGATCTTCAGCTGGTTCCAGGTGAGCATTTCAAATAGTTCATCGAGTGTGCCGAATCCCCCTGGCATGACGACGGCAGCGTCGCTCATATCATACATCATCTTTTTCCGGCTATGCATGTCCGGTACCACCGCGAGTTCGGTGAGGCCAAGGTGCTGGTGTTCCCATTCCGTCAGAATTTTCGGAATGACGCCCATAACCGTGCCGCCATGGGTCATAACACTGTCGGCAACTGCGCCCATCATCCCGGTTTTGCCACCCCCGTACACGAGTTTCATGTTGAGCAGCGCGAGGTAGCGGCCCAGCTCGGCGGCATGGGCCATAAACAGGGGGTTGTTACCTGTTTTTGAACCGCAAAAGACAGCTACTGCTTCGATTTTCATAATTGATGATTTAGCCTGCCCGGCGGAAGTCATGAACAGGGCACAACTTAACAAAGAGTTTTATACCTTCAAAGATATTTATGAACCGCCAGGTAGTTAAACCGATTTTATTTCATCATGTCCCCACTCCTGTTGTTTTCCTTTATTATTGGTTATTTTATCATATTGCTGGTGGTTGCCTGGTTCACCAGCCGCAATTCCAATAACGATTCTTTTTTTATCGGGAACAAAAATTCCAACTGGATGCTCGTGGCCTTTGGGATGATCGGCACCTCCCTCAGCGGCGTAACTTTCGTGAGCGTGCCGGGTGCCGTGGCCAGGGAGTCCTTTGCCTATTTCCAGGTAACCGCCGGGTATGTGGCGGGATACCTCGTCATCGCTTTTGTTTTGCTGCCCCTTTACTACCGGCTTAAACTCACTTCTATTTATAACTATCTCGGCGACAGGCTGGGCTTTCCCGCGTATAAAACAGGGGCCTCTTTTTTTATCCTTTCCCGCACGCTGGGGGCTACGGCCAGGCTTTACCTGGTCGTGAATATCCTACAGGAAACGATACTGCAGCGTTTTGGCGTACCCTTCTGGTTGACGACGCTTATCATCCTCATCATGATCCTGCTCTACACCTACGAGGGCGGCGTAAAGACCATCGTGTACACGGACACCCTGCAAACGACCTGTATGCTGGCGGGCCTGGTAATATGTGTACTATTCATCCTCAATCACCTCCATACCGGCATAGGGGAAAGCCTGTCGATGATGAAGGACAGGGGATATGCTAAAATCTTTTTCACGCAGCCCGACAGCCGGTTCTTTTTTGTGAAGCAAATGCTGGCGGGTGCTTTTATCACCATTACCATGACGGGTATGGACCAGGAGATGATGCAGAAAAATATCTCCGTAAAGACGCTGGCAGACTCTCAGAAAAATGTAGTTACACTCGGCCTGATCCTGCTCCTGGTGATTGTATTGTTCCTCTTCCTCGGGGGTCTGCTCTATCTTTATGGCGAATCAGTGGGGGGACATTTTGTATCCATGGCTGACGGCAGCCGATCTTTTATGCTGAATGGTCAGAATGCCAGCGGCGACAAGCTATTCCCGGTTATTGCACTGCAGTACATGCCCCCCCTGGTGTCTATCATCTTCATTGTAGCCCTGATTTCTGCTCTTTTCCCCAGTGCAGACGGTGCTATCACGGCACTCACTTCCTCTTTTTGCATTGACATCATTGGCATCCAGCGACGAAATGATTTCACGGATGATGTTAAAAAACGGATTCGCCAGCGCGTCCACCTCGGGGTTGCTGCCCTCTTCCTGGTCTTCGTCATGATCTTTCACTGGGTAAACAGCCCGAGTATGATTGGGGTCATCCTGAAAATTGCCGCGTATACTTACGGGCCGCTGCTGGGATTATTTTCGTTTGGCATCCTTACTGCGCGGCAGGTCAACAACCGGGCCGTGCCGGTAGTATGCATCGCATCCCCGCTGATCTGTTTTGTACTGGATAAATACCAGCAGTTTTTTTTCGGGTCTTTCGAGATCGGCCTGGAGCTGCTCCTGATCAACGGGCTGCTGACCTTTACAGGCCTCCTCCTGTTCTCCCGGCCATCTACAACTGAATTACAGCGGGTTACAGACTAAATGCCGGCCGCAGGCGTTATCCAAACCGGTACCCTCCTGCCGGCACGGTATCTTT
Organism: Chitinophagales bacterium; assembly: GCA_038229695.1. GTDB lineage: Bacteria > Bacteroidota > Bacteroidia > Chitinophagales > Chitinophagaceae > JACMLD01. The sequence continues at coordinate 23,354 of JBBROE010000012.1, forward strand.
ATAAAAAATAGGGATATGGATTTGATATTGCCTGCCCTGCAGGCCTATGCCGAACAGTTTACCAGCGCCGAAGACGATGTGTTGCAAACCATCCGGGAACGTACTTTTGACCACCCGGAACCGCATATGCTCAGTGGTCATTTACAGGGAAAATTGCTGGAGTTGCTCAGTAGGCTTATGCGCCCTGCCAGGATCCTGGAAATTGGAACTTTTACCGGCTACAGTGCGGTATGCCTGGCCAGGGGCCTGGCTGCAGATGGTATTTTGCATACCATCGAGTGCCGGGAGGAAACAGCAGCCCTTGCCAGGGCAAATTTTAACTTGCCGGGTGCAGGAGATAAAATAATTTTGCACACCGGAAACGCTGCGGAAATCATTCCTGCTTTAGACGAAACATGGGACATGGTTTTCATCGACGCTGATAAAACGGGCTATACGGATTACTACAACATGGTGCTTCCGCGTGTCAGGAAGGGCGGACTGATCCTGGCCGACAATGTGTTTTTTCACGGAACCGTACTAGCAGCACCCCTCAAAGGGAAAAATGCCAGGGCCATCCATGGTTTCAATGAATGGGTACAAAAGGATCAATCGGTAGAGCAGGTTATGCTGACTGTCCGCGACGGATTGATGCTGGCGGTAAAAAAATAGAAATTGATGAAGGCGAAGTTTTATATACCGGTTTTGTTTGTGTTGTGCGGCTCGTTGCTCCATGCCCAGCGGCCGGAAGAAATTCAGCAATACATAAACACCTATAAAGCCATCGCTATCGAAGAAATGCAACGGACGGGCGTGCCGGCAGCGATAAAACTTGCCCAGGGAATTCATGAAACACAGGCGGGTACCAGCGAACTGGTAAGAAAATCTAACAACCATTTTGGCATCAAATGCAAGGCTTCCTGGACCGGCGACAAGGTGTACCATGATGATGACGCCCGGGGAGAATGTTTCCGGAGTTATACGGAGCCCGAACAATCGTACCGCGACCATTCAGATTTTTTAAAAAGCAGCCCGCGTTATGCCTTTCTTTTCCAGCTTGACCCGGCCGACTATAAATCCTGGGCCAATGGATTGCGGCAGGCCGGCTATGCTACCAATTACCGCTATGCGCAAATTCTGATAAAGCTTATCGACGATTATAACCTGGAGCAATATTCCCTGATTGCCATGGGGAAGCTTCCGGCCGACCGGGAAACAATGGTGGCATTGGCCCGGTCAGGGGATTCGACAGCGCCAGCCATCCTGATTCACGCAGTTAGACCGTCCGCGAGGTTTGCAGAAGAACGCGGGCTTACGGCGCCGCTGCCTTCCGCGCCGGTATACCCGGCGACCGAATTCAGGATCAACAATGCTGCCGTGCTCTATGCCATGGCAGGAACCTCGTTGCTTTCACTCGCTGAAGACCACCACCTCAGCTTCGCCCGTATACTTGATTTTAACGATCTCGATGACGGTGGGGTACTTCCTGCCGGCCAGTTGGTATTTGTGCAACGCAAGCGGAAAGAAGGCGCCTCCCCGTTTCACCTGGTACTGCCGGGTGAGACCATATATTCCATCTGCCAGTCTGAAGGCATCCGTAAAGCCAGCCTCCTCGATTACAATTTATTAAAGCCGGGGATGGAGCCTGCCGCCGGTGAAAAACTTTATCTCCGGGAAACCGCAGCGGCACGGCCGCTGCTTGCCGACGAGAAAAGACTGGTGATAACCGAAATTGCCACACAGCCGCCCGCCCTAGTCACTGCAGCGCCGGAAAAACATATCGTACAATCAAAAGAAACCCTGTACAGCATATCCCGGAAATACGGCGTCAGCCTAGACGATCTGAAAAGTTTTAACCGCCTGGATTCAATGGAGGTACGGGTTGGACAGCAGCTGGCAATCCCCCGGCAAGGCAAATAATATTAACAGCAGCCAAACTAAAAAGGCATTTACATTTACCTGTACTAACCAAAACGATAAACAGCTGATGCAACATCTCCGGGTACATGATAAAACTTTTGAGCCCTATCTCACGGCGGACGAGATTGCTGTAAAGGTGGAGGAAATGGCGGCGTCTATCAATCGCGACTTCGAAGGTAAAAGACCGCTTTTCCTGGCCATTCTAAACGGGTCTTTCATCTTCGCCGCCGATTTATTCAAGCATATTTCCATCGAAGCAGAAATCTGTTTCATCAAGCTGGCCTCTTATAAAGGAACAAAATCTTCAGGGCATGTAATTACAGCCATTGGCCTGGACACAGACCTCATCGACCGGCATGTTATTATTCTCGAAGATATCGTGGATACCGGCAAGACACTCAGTGCCTTTCTGCCCCAACTGGAGCACCAGCAACCCGCTTCGCTGTCGATTGCCGTACTGTTGCATAAGCCCGAGGCGACGGTATATCCTATCCCCATAACCTATCTCGCTTTTTCGATACCCAATAAATTTGTTCTGGGATACGGTCTGGATTATGACGGGCTGGGCAGAAATATCAAGGAAATATATCAACTGGCCGGCTGAGAAACCAATGGCTTTGTGATTTGGCCGCTGCAGGTCACGCGGCTGCAGTAAAACGGTGAAAAAGTTCTGTACGATATTATTCAGTTTACTTGCTGGCCTGGGCCTTACTGCCCAGTATTACCTGCGGGGAGAAGTGAAAGATGAGGATAATGCCGCTCTTCCAAACGCCCGGATCCTACAGCTGTCCACCGGATACGTCTTTTACTCAGGAAGCACTGGCACTTTCGGTATAGGATCATCCGTTCAGAATGATTCGGTAGTGGTTTCCTTTGAAGGTTACCAGGCGCAACGGCTTCGGCTTTCCGCTAACCGGTATACGCCCATCGTGATGAAGCTCCAGCAGGCTGCTGGAAACCTGCACCGTAATAAACTGGTATCCATTACCAAAGATTTGCACCGAGCTGGTCAGCAATACTGGTCGGTAGGCCGGGAAACGTACAGCAACCTGGTGGAAAACGATTTTATTCCTGCCAGGAAATACCCTGAAACCGGTTTCGCCATCAATACCGATAAAGCTTCTTACAGCAACATGCGCCGCTTTATTAACATGGGCAGCACGGTACCGCCTGATGCCATCCGGATTGAGGAACTGCTGAATTATTTCAACTTTGGTTATAAGGAGCCGGCCACCGACAGTGTTTTTTCATTCGACGCTTTCCTCAGCGATTGTCCCTGGCGGCCTGCAGACCGTTTGTTGTACCTGAAAGTATGCGCAAGAAAGGTGGATATGCGCAATGTTCCGCCGAGCAACCTGGTTTTTCTCATCGATATCTCCGGCTCTATGGATATGCCCAACCGGCTGCCGCTGCTTAAATCTGCCTTTAAGCTGATGATAAATAACCTCCGCCCCATCGATACGGTGTCAATCGTTGTTTACGGCAGTACAGTAGGCACCTGGCTGCAGCCCACCTCGGGATCCGACAAAGAAAAAATTACCAGGGCGGTGGATGATCTTGAGCCGGGAGGGTCAACGCCCGGAGCCTCGGGGATACAGGCCGCCTATGCACTGGCGAAAAATCAATTTATAAAAAATGGTAATAACCGCGTGATACTGGCTACGGACGGCGACTTCAACGTAGGACAGGCCAATGAGGAAGAACTCGAGAACATGATTACCCTTCACCGCCAGTCGGGCATTTATCTCACCTGCCTCGGTGTAGGCATGGGAAATTATAAGGATTCCAAACTGGAAGTACTCGCCAAAAAAGGCAATGGCAATTTTGCTTACCTGGACAATGAAAAGGAAGCCGAGAAAGTACTGGTTAAAGAGATTACCCAAACACTTTATACGGTAGCCGATGATGCTTATCTTAGTATCCGGTTCAACGCGGACCTGGTAAAGGAATACCGGCTGATTGGCTTTGACAACAAACTGAAGGCCGCTACCGATTCCCTCGGTGAGCTGGAAGGTGGTGAAGTGGGATCGGGCCATTCCATCATGGCCATTTTCGAGGTGACACCCGCCGACAGCCTGCCCGCATGGTCAGCCAGCGGTCAGCAAAAAGCGCTGGCAGATGCCGTGGTTAACTTCCGTCATCCCGGCAGTGCCGGCAAGTATACCACCCATTATAGCGTTCCCGCTAAATATACGGCTTTTACAGATCTGCCGGCCTGCCATCGTTTCGCGGCAGCGGTGGTAGAAGTGGCGTTGCTCCTGAAGGATTCGCAGTATGCAGGACAGTTAAGTTGGGTACAGGCAGCCACATTGGCGGCGGCGTCGTTCAATGAAAAAGATGAGGCGCAAAAGGAATTTATCGGCCTGGTGGAAAAGGCACGGAAGATTTATGGCAGGCACCGGAAAAAACGATCCTGACGGGATGGTCGTCAGTTTTTCGCCGGGGCGGTAAGTCCCAACCGCCTGGATATGTCCGAACTAAACACGCCCCGGGGGTCATACTGTGCTTTTACGGTCATCCATTCCCGGTAGTCAGGGTACATTTTCCTGAACATTTCCTGCGTAAGCAAGGCGTCCTTACCGAGGTAGAGTCTTCCGCCGGCGGCAAGCACTTTCTCATCGAGTCTGGGGGTGAACGACAGCAGTTTATCCGACACCGGGAAATCGATAGCCAGCGTATACCCTTTAAACGGGAAGGACAGCATCCGCTGGCCCTCTCCCATGCGTTTGAAGACATTGAGGAAGGGAGTACAACCGCTTGCCGCAATCATTTCCAGGATTTCCTGGAGATGTCGCCGGCCGTTTTGTTCCGGTATAACGAATTGGTACTGGATAAATCCCCGCCGGCCATATCCCTTATTCCAGTTGTTGATCGCATCGAGCGGGAAAAAGAATTTTTCATAATGCACAAATTCTTTGGGCGAATTCTGCACAAATGCAATCACTTTGTTGAGCACCTGGACGGTCAGCCCGTTGAGTGCGAAAGAGGGGAAAAAGAATGGTATGGTTAATTTCCCTTTATGATGAAGTTTCAGCGGATCCCGTTGAAGAGCAGGCGGCAGTTCAGCCAGGGACGCCGGGTTACCGAGCGTGAGTACGCCGCTGCCGAGCTTTTTGCCTTTAGCGAGCGCATCTATCCAGGCCACTGAGTAATTATAGTCGTGGTCATACTTTTCAAGGGCTTCAAGCATATGATCGAGGTCACGGATAACGACAGACTTCTGTTTAAAATAGGTAGTTTCCACTTTTCTTAGCCTGATCGTTGCCGTTAGTATAATACCGAGCAGGCCGAGACCACCGAAAGTAGCATAAAATAAATCTGCGTGTTCAGTTCGGGACGCCGTAACCCGACTCCCGTCCGCCAGCAAGAGGGTGATTTCTACAACGCAGTTGATAAAGGAACCATCGATATGGTGCGCTTTGCCGTGGATATCGTTGGCGATAGCGCCGCCAATGGTAACAAATTTTGTACCCGGGCAAATCATGGGCAGCCAGCCTTTCGGTCCGAAGGTGGAAATGATATCCTCCAGGCTTGCACCGGCCTCGCAATGCAGGATGCCGTCCGCGGGATCCCATCCGAGAAAAAGGTTCAGTTTAGTGGTAGTGGCAACCGTCTTACCGCTGTTAATAGCCTGGTCGCCGTAACTTCTTCCCAGTCCCCGGGCAATCAGCGACCCCGCCGCCAGTGCTTCCCGGCTTTCTTTTATCGAATGCAGGTACAGATTGTACGATTCAGTGACGGGGTAGTTCCCCCAACCGGCCAGCATTTCTTTTTTTCCAGGTAACATAATCAATGGTTTGATGAAGCCGATTGCGCCAATTTACTGCAATAACTACAAACGCCAAAGCAGGGTCCGCCACCCGTACATAGAGCCGGGGCGGTACTTAATAAAAGGCCTGCAGCTGGAATGCCGCAGGCCTTTTACGGGTGTATGCCACCGTTAGGTAAACATTTCTCTCATCTTTTCGAAGAAACTTTTATCACTTTTCTCCGGCTTCGGTTGAAAATTGGACGAAGCGCCCATTTTTTCCAGCATGGATTTTTCTTCCGGCGAAACGTGCTGCGGGGTCCATACATTCACGTGAATCAGCTGGTCCCCTTTCGCATAGCCGTTCACTTCAGGAAAACCTTTGCCTTTCAGGCGGAAAATTTTTCCGCTTTGCGTGCCCGGTGGTATCTTGATTTTGACTTTTCCGTCAATCGTGGGTACTTCGAGCTGTGTACCGAATACCGCGTCGGGAATGGTGATGTGGAGGTCGTAAGCCACGTTCAGGCCATCGCGGTGAAGATCCTTATGGGCCTCTTCTTCGATAAGCACAAGCAGGTCCCCGGCGGAGCCGCCCCGTTCACCGGCATTCCCTTTGCCGGCCAGGCTCAGGTTCATGCCTTCCTGCACGCCGGCAGGGATGTTGAGGGTGACCATTTCTTCTCCGTACACTCGACCTTCACCCTTGCAGTTACCACATTTAGCCGTTATGGTAGTGCCTTCGCCGTTACAGGTGGGGCAGGTGGTGACGGTCTGCATTTGCCCAAGAAACGTATTGGTGACCCGTTTCACCTGGCCGTTTCCACCGCAGGTACCGCAGGTTTGAACGCTGCTTTTATCTTTTGCCCCGGAGCCGCTGCAGGTTCCGCAGACTACATATTTTTTAACTTTGACATTACGGGTGGCGCCGTTGGCGATTTCCTCATAATTCAGTTTCACTTTTATGCGCAGGCTGCTGCCTTTGACCCCCCTGGGGCGACCGCTGCTGCTACGGCCCTGTCGTCCTCCCCCACCAAAGAAATTCCCGAAAAGATCGTCCCCAAAAATATCACCGAACTGGCTGAAGATATCTTCGGTATTCATGTGGGGACCACCCCTGGCACTGCTGCCAAGGCCGGCATGACCAAACCTGTCGTATTGGGATTTTTTTTCAGCGTCACTAAGCACTTCATAGGCTTCAGCGGCTTCTTTAAACTTTTCCTCGGCCGGTTTATCGCCAGGGTTACGATCCGGGTGAAACTGCATCGCTACCTTACGATATGCTTTTTTGATCTCATCAGCGGAAGAGCCCTTTCCAACACCGAGTACCTCGTAATAATCTCTCTTTGACATAAAAATTGACAACTGTTAATCCTTAAATACGGGCGGGAAGCAGCACCGGGCTGCTTATTTTCCCACTACTACTTTAGCAAACCTGATGATTTTATCGTTGAGGGTATACCCTTTCTGTACTTCATCCAGGATTTTACCCTGCATATCTTTTGACGGTGCCGGTATCTCGGTGATGGCTTCATGCAAATCAGGATTGAAATCCTCGCCGGTGCTTTTCATAGCCTTTAACCCTTTAGCCTGCATCGTCGAGCGCAGTTTGTTGAATACAAGGAGAATACCTTCCTTTACCGCCTCAGAATCGGCACCGGATTCCAGTTGCCGGGTAGCTCGTTCCGCGTCATCCATCACATCGAGAAGCGAGGTGATGACATCTTTTCCGGCGGTTTGGATAAGTTCCAGGCGTTCCTTTGCATTTCTCTTCCTGAAATTATCAAATTCAGCGACCAGCCGAAGGTATTTATCCTTCCATTCAGCTGCTTCCTGCTGTAATTTTTCCGTTTCACTGTCTTCCCCGGACGGGTTGCTGAGGTGGTTGCTTCCGGCCACATCAGAATCAGCATTGATATTGAGGGCATCTTCCAGTCCACCCGTATCGTTCATTTCATCCCTGTTTTTAACGTCTTTTTCTTGCATAATCTTATACTTGTTAATGTCCGCGAAGGTACGGTAGGCAATAATGCTGCCAAGGGGGTGGGGAGAGACAAATTGTCGCTTCTGTAAATCAATAACTACCAGCGGCTAAGGGGTTTAAAGCGCAGTAAACGGGGGTTGCATTACCTTGCATCCTCCAATATGGTTTTCAGTATGACAAAAGTTTATCTAAACCGAAAAATAAGCAGGCGTGTAGAGGATGGTCACCCATGGATCTATGGCAACGAAGTTAATGCGGTAGAAGGCGACCCGTCAGGGGGCGATATTGTAGACGTGTTTACGCATGACCGGAAATTCATCGGCCGCGGGTATATAAACCCGGTTTCCCAAATCATGGTCAGGTTGCTGACGCGTAACCAGTCGGAACCGATAAATGACGACTTTTTTTACCGGAAGATTTCCCAGGCCTGGGCCTATAAAAGCCGGCTAGGCTATACCGAAAACTGCCGCCTGGTATTTGGAGAAGCCGACTTTCTGCCAGCGCTAGTTATCGACAAATTCAACGATTATTTTGTTTTGCAAACCCTTTCACTCGGAATGGATAAATGGAAAACAAGCATCGTGGCGGCCATTGAAACAATTTTCCAGCCCAAAGGCATTTATGAACGAAATGATGTTCCCGTACGTGAACTGGAGGGCATGGAACAGCGCAAGGGTTTTTTATCCGCTCCATTCGATACACTGCTCAGGATTAAAGAGCACGGTATTGAGTTTTATGTGGATGTGGAGAACGGGCAGAAAACCGGTTATTTCCTGGACCAGCACGACAACAGGAAAGCCATTGAGCCGCTGGTAAAAGGCGCCGAGGTGCTGGGAGCCTTTACCTATACGGGTTCTTTTGAATTGCATGCCGCCCGTTACGGGGCCAAAAGTGTATATGGAATTGATATTTCTGCCGATGCCGTGGCCCTGGCCAACCGCAACGCGGCCCTGAACGGGCTTGAAGAAGTGTGCCGGTTTGAGGCGCTCAATGCCTTCGACGTATTGAAAGGATGGGCCAAAGACGGCCGGCAATGGGATGTGGTGATGCTTGACCCGCCGGCATTCACCAAAAGCCGTGAAAGCATTGACAAAGCCGTAAGCGGTTATAAGGAGATTAACCTGCGTGGTATGAAACTTATCCGCCCGGGGGGATTCCTGGTCACCTCTTCCTGTACCAATCTTGTTTCGCCCGCTGCTTTCTTAGACATGATCCAGCACGCGGCAAAAGATGCCAAACGAAAATTGAGACAGGTGACTTACCAGAGCCAGTCTCCGGATCACCCGATCATCTGGGGAATGGAGAATACGCACTACCTGAAGTTCCTGATCGTACAGGTGTTGTAATTGATGGGGAGGGTGGGCTAATGCGACACCTGGAACTTGCCCGAGTCGATCATTTTCCCGCTTTTATCCCGGAGCTGAAAAATGTACACGCCGCGGTAAAAATCGGTGACATTGACAATTGTCTTTTGGGATACAGCGGGGATGTCCAGTACTTTTTTGCCCACGAAGTTATACACCTGGAAAGAATAATTTTTTTCCGGCACCTGTTCCAGATCAAAGGTTATCTGGGAAACAGCCGGGTTGGGGTAAAACCTGATTACCCTTGCAGGAGCATCCTGCGGCAGGTTACGCGAAGTCTGGCTCTTCGCCGGAAAAGCAAGAAAAGAAATAAAAGTTAACAGGTAAAAAAACTTCATAGGCGATAGTACATTTTACATTGAGCCAGTAGCCTGTAAAGACGTTTTAACGAATTTACAAACCTTTTTGCACAATAATTAAATGCGGTTGCCGGGATTTTAACGGCAACCTGGTTTTATCTATCTGTTAACGCTATTCAAGGCTTTTAAGTATACTTTGGATGGCTTCAAAATTGGGTAGGTCTCCCGGATTGTCTAGCACTTCCGCATACTGCACAATTCCCTGTTTATCAATAATAAAAGCAGCTCTTTTAGACACCCCTTTCATCCATCCAAGTTGCTCATACAGCGCTCCGAAGGCGGTGGATGCCTCTTTGTTGAAATCGCTCAGCAGCGGGAAGTTGAGCCGTTGTTCCTCGCGGAACCGGGTGAGGGAGGGCGGAGCATCGGTGGAAATCCCGAATACCGAGGCCTGCAGTCCGTCATAGAAGCTGATATTATCCCTGATGTTACAGAGTTCTTCGGTACAGGTGCCGGTGAATGCAAACGGGAAGAAGAGGAGCAGTGTGATCTTGCCCCTGGTGGTTTCGAGGGATACCTCCCTGTTTGATCCATCTACTAAATTGAATGCGGGTGCAGGCTGACCGGTTTCGAGTTTCATCGCTATTATTTTATGCATGCAAATGTAGCTGCACAATTGATAGCCCGAAACAAAATAACAAAAGATGACGGCACAGGCGCTACCCTGTAAAATAAAAATGATAGCCTACGGGAAAAAACAGGAATATTATGAGGGATTCACCAGCGATCCCTACAGAAAAAATACGATCTAAAAATGCGGGCACAGCACTTTATCGCGGGTGCTGTTATTGCGGTCGAGGAAACCGATATAGGAAATACTCAGTTCGATGCCACCTCTTCCCTGGCTCACGGTTTTAAGCGGTGATACATTGACGTCATAGCTGAGGGCCACTGAAAAAGGATTATAGTCAATTTTTATTACCGGTATAAAGGCATCTTTCCAACGCAGGAACGCCCCGCCATGAATAACATACTGCGGCGCATCCGGCTCGCCCACTTTAACCGAGTAGAGCGCACCACCGATGGCTTCGTTAAAACTGCCCTGGCTGGAATAATCGGCCTGCAGGGTAAAGAAGGTATTCTCGTCAATATTAAATTTCATTCCGCCCGACAAGACAATTTTCGGGTTGAGGGCAGCCGTTGCATTGCGGTAGAACGACGTTCTTGGCCGGTTGAAATGGTGGTAGGCCAGACCGATAAAATAGGTATTGGCATAGTCAGGTCCAAACGCGGAATTAAAGCTTGCACCGACTGCACCGTCGAAATAATCGTACTTAGGACTGGTAAACGTTTCGCCATCGGCCAGGGCGGGGTTATAGGCAACGCCATCGTATTGCGCATTGGTGGTGACTTTCGACCGGTCAATGCTTTTCTCCACGAGGCCGCCCATAAAACCAACCGACAGGTAGGTTGTTTTATTACTGTTTAATGATTTGTGGTAGTTCAGCGCGGGGAGAATGTTCGTGGTGGTCAGTCCGGCCGTTCCCGCTTTATCGTACAGCACCTGGATACCGGTGGTAAGAAAATCATCACCCTTCCCTACGGGCATTTTATATTCTATGTTAAACGAGCCGCTCTTGTAGGCATTGGTAAAACAGTTCCACTGGTTGCGATAGACCATCTGCGCCCGGATATCGCCGGAAAACAGGCCCGCCAGCGAAGGGTTGCGGAGCAGGGGCGCTTCGAAAAACTGGGAAAAATGTATATCCTGAGCCCGGACCGGGCCGGCTATTATCATCAACAGGATAAAAACGGGTAGGAAAAAATATTGCTCGTATGTAAGGATTTTCATAAACAAATTTTTCAGTCCCTCGAAATAATACACCGTTTAGCGAATCAGCGTAATGTCCCCTTTGTACGTAATAACGGTTGCATTGTCACAAATAATATCTATCATGTAAATATATGTGTCAGGCGAGGCAGCTTTTCCTTTGTAGGTCCCATCCCACCCGGCTGACGCATCGTTGGCGGCGAAATTCCTTTTCTCAAAGATCAATTCCCCCCAGCGGTTAAATATCCGCAAGGCCCGTATAGAATTCAGGCCGGTGCCCCGCGGGTAGAACCGGTCGTTTGTCCCGTCGTTGTTGGGCGAGAAGGTATTGGGGATATAAAAATTCTTGTTGTTGCAGGCGACGATTAGTTTCACGGTACGGGTATTCACACAACCGTTTGCGTCGGTAACGGTAACCGTATACGCGGTACTGAATTTCGGGTTGGCGAACGGGTTCGGGCAATCGGTACAACTGAGGGTGGGGTCGGGCGCCCAGTTATAGGAGACCACGTTAGGGCTGTACGTTATGGGCAGGGTCAGTCCAAGCCCGCCAGAGATGATGGACGTATCCGCGGTCACTTTTATCACCGGAAGCGGGTTGACGACGATATCCCTGCTAGTATCTCCTTTACATCCGAGGCTGTTGGTGGCCATCAGGGTAATATGGTGCACACCGGTATCTGCGAACTTCACGGTGATATTCTGCTGGGTGGCTGTTTTTCCGTCGTAACCCCACTGCCATTTCGTGGCGGTGTCCGGGGGTACAAGCAGCGTACCCATGAGGTCCAGCGAAAGATTAAAGCAAACAGCAGGGGTACTGTTAATGACCGGGCTCGGTGTGGCCAGCACGCGGACGGTATCCGTAAGGGTTCGCACACAGCCGGACGCGGAGGTGACTGTTAAGGCCGGTGCATACAGGCCTGGTTTGGTGAAAGTGTGCACAATATCCTTGGGCACGCTGACAGGCGGCGTGCCATCATCAAAATTCCAGGACTTGGTGACGATGGCATCCGAACCCTGCTGGGAATAATCGGAGAAGTACACGGTGCCGCTGTCACAAAACTTGTTTTTATCCTCCCCGAACAAGGGCAATGCGCCCAGCACCTGTATGGTACCAAAGCTGCCCGTGATAACCTGGCAACCGCTGTGATCAGCCAGGATAATATACGGTGAATAGGTATTCGGCAGGTTGTAAAAATGGGTGAGGGACAGTTTCTGCGTCGTATCATAGGCCCCGTCACCGAAATAAAAATAGAAGGACGTAGAATCGGGAATGGTCAGCGTGAAATCAACGGTAATCTGGTTGCAGGCGGACGGATTGGCCGGGTTAAAAACTGCCTTCGTCTCCGCATACGGGTCCGGGATATTAATCGGGATAGTCGCCGAATCGAGGCATCCGCCGTATCCGGTCACATACAGTTTAGCAGTATACTTTCCATAAGCATTGTAAAAATGCGAGGTATTGGACAGTGACGAGGGTGATGAGCCATCCCCAAAATCCCACTCGAAAGATTGCGCATTAAGTCCTTTATAAGAAAATTTCGTTTCTACCGGCGGGCAGAAGGACACAGTATTGGACACGGCATACAAAGGCTGGGGTGCTTTCAGCGTGATGTACTTCACTTTGACGAGCGAATCGATACAACCCACCGAATCGCGGACGGTCAGTTTGACGCTGTATACGCTATCTGTTTTCGGGTAGGTATGAAGCGGATTTTTGGCGGTGTCTGTGCTGCCATCGCCAAAGCTCCAAAGGTAAGTAAGTCCCTTCCCGAATGAAGAGTCTTTAAACTGGAGCGGCGACCCCGGGCAAAACAGCGTCTGCGGTACAGAAAAATTGGGGACGGGCCGGGTGATGACGGCGCCGGCATTCCCCGAAAGACTGAAGGTATCGCTGCAGTTGTTGGTGGTATTGTCAAAAACGGTGAGCTTAACCGTGTAGTGCCCGGTATCCGCGTACGTATGGGTAAAGGGGGCTGCGGTAAATGTCTTAATGACGCCATCCCCAAAATCGTACACCCATTTGGTGATCGTGCCGCTGGATTTCGAGGAGTCGATGAAGGTGACAGAACTTTTTGAACAGCCTCCTTTATTAGCAATACTGAATTTGGCGGTCGGACCGGTTATCGAGAACGGAATCGTCCTGGAATAATTCAGGCAACCATTGACATCAGTGGTGATTAATTGCACGTTGTGGTTGCCGTAGTGGTATAAGTCTCATAATGCCCGGCCTGGTCGGAACTGTGGTCTACTCCATCGATTACGAAATTCAAGACTTTGACATAATTCAAATCGTTCAACGCTGAAAATGTAACCTGGTCATTGCGGCAATAGACCGCAGGATTTTTGTCGAGAATAAACCGCGCTGAATCATTATATAATTTGACGGGTTTGATAATGGTATCGGTACAAAACAAATTCTGCACAATTAGTGTCGCGTTATAAGTGAGGGGAGTGCTAAACACCGGATAGGAAAAGGGAACACTTGGTCCAACAACGGATGTGGTGGCAGCAGGATCGCCAAAACCCCATTTGTAGGTCAACGGACCATAAGCCAGATCATTGGCAGTAGAATCATGGAAGACCACCATGTTGCGGTTGGCACAGTCGACAGTATATCCAAAATTAGCAGCCGGTGGAAGTGAACGCACGAAATTTGACTTGGTGGATGAGTCTACACAACCATTATTGTTAACTTTCAATTGGATCGAATAATAACCGGTATCCCGAAATTTGTGCGATGGATTCTGCAGTGAAGACGTATCCCCGTCGCCAAAGCTCCAAACCACCGGGTTCAGCGGGGTATTGACGGGCGTAGACAGGTTCGTAAAGCTGACGATATCGGAACGGCAGGCGGTGACTTTATCCGCACTGAAATTTATTACCGGGTGGGCCCCCACTTTTACCGTAGTGGTACTGGAATCGGGACAGCCATCGTTGGTGACAATGGTTAATTTAACTTTATACACACCCGGCACGGTATACTGATACGTAGGATTTTCCACGTAAGCCGCTCCACCATCTCCGAAATCCCAGGTATAGGTGGCCACGCCTTCGGCCGCACTGATAACAGAAAGCGGTTTATAATCCTGGTTTACGCAAACCTGCGAGGGGCCGTGATCATTTACGACGAATGGATCCAGCACATAAATAAATTCCTTCTTCAGTGTATTCCGGCAGCCTTTGCTGTCGGTGATGGTCAGTGTGACGCTGTCTATTCCTTTTTTCGTATAAGTATGGGTGGGGCTGTTTCCGGTTCCTGTGCTGCCATCGCCAAAATCCCATTGCGCATTGACGGCATCGGGAGAGGTGTTCTGGAAAGTCACCGTAAATGGCGGTTTACAGGTTCGTACTTTGTTCGCCGTAAAGCTGATTGCCGGGCGATCAAAAACGTGAATGGTTCTCGTCACGGAATCTCTGCAGGACCCGAAATTGCTGATCAGTTTCACCGGGTAAAAACCGGGACCCGCATACAATTTTGAAGGCGGCTTTAGCTGGGTGGAACTGGTGCCGTCCCCGAAAGTCCACAACACTGAGTTTGGCGTTGAGGAGGAAGTATTGGTGAAGGTAAAAGGAGACCCGTCGCAGGCGCTGTCGGGCGGACTGCTGAAGGAGGTCGTAATACCGCTGATGGGAACTGTTTTGGTAACGGCATCGCTGCAGCCGAATTCACTTTGGGCAGATAACTTGACGGTGTAGGTACCGGCCGTGTTGTAGACCGTCCCGGGATTGGCCTGGCCAGTCATGGAGCCGTTTCCCAGGTCCCAGTTGTAGGTTATGTTGCCGGGTCCGCTGGTCAGGTTCTGGAACGCCACGTTATAGGGAGCCGAACAGGTCGTGGGGCCCGTATAACTAAAGTCGGCTTTAACGCCGCTCACTATCCGCATAAAACGGGGAATAGAATACTGGGTAAAACAACCGGTTGTGCTGGTCACTTTTAAGTAAACATCATAGAAACCCGGAGTGGTATAGGTATGCTGCGGATTTTGGGTGGCCACATTCGGCCCGCCATCATTGAAATGCCATTCCCAGGTATTGATAGTTCCGGCATTGGCAGTGGACAAATCAGTGAACTGAACGGTAGCAGGTAGACAGGCCAGCCGCTTGTCGGCCGAAAAATTTACCGTGGGAGAAGGATTGACGATGATATAAGCCGTCTTGGTGATTTGATCGGAACCCGAAGCATTACTTACAACGAGCGTAACCGTGTAAGTTCCGGGATTATAAGTCGCTACCGGATTGGGACCGTTTGCCAGGGTGCCATTGCCCAGGTCCCAGTTCCAGGACTTGGGGCTGCCGGTGGACTTATCCGTGAATTGCACGGTCAGCGGCGAACAGCCGGTGGTGACATTGGCCGTAAAGTTGGCCACGGGCGCCTGCGCCACGAGCAGCGACGGTACCAGTACGGCAAACAGCAGGGATATAGTTAATCTCAATCAGGCTCGTTTTAATAGGTTCTAATTAGCAGCAGCACAATAAATTATACCGGCGACAACCCGCCGGGCCGCCCGGTAAAATAATAGTTTCCCTGTCGCTAACGGATTAGCGCAATGTTACCAGAGTATGTCAAAACTGAATTGTTCTCACAAATCACCTCTACGAAATATACATATACATCGTTGGGTGCCGGTCTTCCCCTGAAGGAACCGTCCCAGCCCCTGGACGCATCATTAGCTTTGAAATTGGATGATTCGAACACCGGTTCTCCCCAGCGGTTAAAAATACGCATACTCCAGATACTGTACAACCCGGTGCCGCGCGGATAGAACACATCATTCGTGCCATTTCCGTTTGGTGAGAAGGTATTGGGTAAAAAGATATTGCCGTTATTGCAGACCACAAACACACTGACCTCATCTTTATTTATGCATCCTCCCTCATTTATTGCCGTGAGCTGGTAAGTCGTGCTTTGTTTGGGATTAGCAACCGGGTTTGGACAGGTCGTGCAGCTTAACCCTGTTGATGGCTGCCAGAGCAGGGTTTTCACATCCGTACTTACTTTCGCTTTTAATTCCACCGCTGACCCCACCGCTATCGTTTTGTCTGCACCGGCATCTACCGTCGGAAAATTATAGACCGTGAGTTTTACATAGCCGGTATCAAAAAAACAACCGATGCTGTCGTGCCCGACGACCTGGTAGGCAGTCGACTGATCCGGACGTGCCAGGGGCGACTGGGTATGGCTGTTATCAAGCCCGGTAGACGGATACCAGTCGTACAACTCCGCCTGTTCTGCCCTCAGATGAAACGATTCCCCCCGGCAGAGCGTACCCCCGGGCCCTGTGCGCAGGGCAAAAGAATGCTTCACTGAAATCCGTACCTGGCCTGATCCTACGCATCCGAAAGCGGTTTCACCGATCACTTTATACACAATGCTCGAATCCGGGGAGGCGACCGGCGCTGCACAAGTGGTACACGAAAGCGAATTTGCAGGCGTCCAGTTATATTTATCCGCACCCGTTGCTTCCAGCGTAGCCGTGTTTTTTTCGCAAATAGCGGTATTTTTTCCGGCACTTACGTCCGGGAGTGGATGAATGACTACATTTTTTATCCTCGTGCTGCTGCAGCCATCCGAATTCGTAACCACCATTGTGGCCGCATAGGTTCCGGCCTGCTGGTAAAGGACGGGAGGAGGATGCTGGGAAACGGTGTTGGTTCCATTACTGAAATCCCATTTCCACTGCAGTTGGCTGGTATCTGCCAGCGACAGCTCGCCACTGAAAGTGAGGGTCGCCGGGGTACAGGCGGAACTGTCGCCCCGGAGGACAACAGAAGGGCTCCTCACGACCCGTACAGCCGCCGTACGCGCCAGGGTATCCGAACAGCCATGCAGCGTGGTCACCACGAGCCGCACCGGATAAACGCCTGTATGCTGGTAGGCATGGGACGGGTTAGGATCGGTTTCCAAGCTACCATCACCAGTTAGCCAGCTGTACCCGGTCACCTGGTCGTTGGACACCGACTGATCGGTGAACATAATCGTCCCTTTATCGCACAAGAGTTGTGTACTGCTGGTAAAACCCGCCGTCACCCCAAAAATCCTGATGGTGTCTTTTCCGGCGACGGGCACTTTACAACCTTTGGCATCCTGCAGGATCATCTTAGGCACGTAAATACCCAGAGCATTGTAGAGATGATGCACAGCCGTGTCTGCCGTGTTGACGGTTGATCCGTCGTTGAAATCCCAGATGAGAGACTGTGTATTCTGGGTCTGGGCAGTGAATGCCACCGTACCGGGATTACAGGTGGCCGTTTTATCATATACAAAGGTGCCGGTAGGTCCTTTAATGGCAACCGATCTTGCGATAGTATCTGAACAGCCGCCGGGACTGGTGACGATGAGCCTGGCATGATATAGACCGGGATAGTTATAATAATGTACCGGATTCGAGACCAGCGCTCCTGTGCCGTCCCCGAAATCCCAGCTGAATTGTGTGTAATAGCTGGAGGTATTGTTGAAATTGACCACCAGCGGCGGGCAGGTGCTGACAGAATCGCTGAGCAGGAACCTGGCTTTCGGATCATCCACTTTAATATATGCGGGTTTAAAAGCGGTGGCGCTGCAACCAAACTGATCGTTTACCACCAGCGTGGCGTCGTAGGTACCGATAGCTGCAAACTGGTGTGCCGGCTGGCCAGCCGTGCTGGTGCCTCCATCGCTGAAACTCCATTTGTAGGAAAGGGCAGACCCCTGCGAATTATTCTGAAACTGAACGAGCGAATTACGGCACCCCAGGGTATCAGGGCTACTGAATGCGGCTTTGGGATCAGCGATATAAATCTGGTTGATTTTCGTTATAGTATCGGTGCAACCGGCTATGTCTGTAACCCTGAGGTTGACGTTGTAATAGCCTGGCAGACTGTATTGATGAGACACTGTTCCGCCAGTAAATGTTTGCAGGGCGCCATCCCCGAAGGAATATTGCCAGCTTTTTATCGGGTGAGTGCCATCGGTAGTTACTCTATCGGCAAACTGAATACCCCCACCGGCCGACAAACAAGCCGATTTACTGAGCGCATCAAAATCAGCCACAGGGCCGTTGACGGTGATGTACTGTTGTTTCAGCATCGTGTCAGTACAACCGGTCCTTCCCGTTATGGACAGGGCAATATCATACTTACCACTGGCACGGTAGGCAACTTTTATCTGGGTTGCCGTATCCGGGCCATAGCTGCTATTCCAGTGATAGGCAATTACATTGGCCGGGTTGAAACCGACCGGACGCAAAAGGACCGAATCGCCCTTGCATACAGCGGTGGAAGAGGCAACAAAATCCGGCTTCTCTACTACGATGTCGGCCTTATATCCCGCGATATGGGTGCAGGTGCCGTTGGTTACCGTCAGCTTAACGGTATAGGTACCGGGTTTGCTGAAATCGTGCATGATGTCTTTTGAGGACGCGGAAGTTCCATCGCCAAAATCCCAGTTCCAGGATACTGCACCAACCGAATAATTGGTAAACGAATAGTGATATGGACTTTTACAGTTGACGTCGACCGCAAATTTTGCAATCGGTGGCCGGATATAGATGTAGTTAGTCAAGCGGAGTGTATCGGAACAGCCATTATTGTTTACGATAAGGCGTACATGAAAATAGCCGGTATCATTGTAAAAGTGCGCGGGGTTACGCGTGGTATCGGTGATACCGTCGCCGAAGTTCCAGAGCCATCCATCGATGTTACCAGATGAGGCATCAGTAAATGCCACCGGGGTGGAAGCACAGGTATTGGTTGGTGTTGCCGTAAATGCCGCCTTAGGTTTCTGGCCCGCCATAACCACGCCGGGATATACAATCTTTCCTGCACAGCCGTCTGCGGTTGTGTATACCAGTGATACGGTGTACACGCCTGGCGTATTATACACATGAGAGGGATGATCAGCCGGAGAGGTTGCCCCATCGCCAAAATCCCAGAAATATCCTGTAACTGCGATTACCGATTTGACAGTGTAGACCGGTGCAAAAGAAAGCGGCGCACATCCGCGGACAGGCGTCGCCTCCAGTTTTATTTCGGGCGGCAATACATTAATGTAGTTTTGCTGGCGGACGGTATCTGTACAGCCACTGCCATTGGTGACCACCAGCGTTACGGTATAACTTCCGTTCTGGCTATAGGTATGCCGGGGGTTTTGAAGGCTGGAGCTGGTGCTGTCGCCGAAAAACCACTGGTACCTGGCGGCCCCGGCAGACAGGTCACTGAACTGCACCGTAAGTGGTGCGTGGCAGGATGCTTTCTTATCCGCCGTAAAAGCTGGAATGGCGCGGGCAAGCACTTTAATCATTTTTACGGCGGAATCCTTACAACTGCCAAAATCGGCTGTTAAGGTGACCGGATAATTTCCCGGTATTACATATTGCACCGTAGGATTTGCAACATCCGTGGTTGTGCCGTCGCCGAGGCTCCAGTGAAGATTGCCGGTCGCAGGAGTAGACGTGTTCACCAGCTGGAAAGACTGATTGCTGCAAATGCTGTCGGGCAGGGTAAAATTTGCCTTTGCCACACCGACTGCTATTGAATCATTTTTAACCAGGGTATCGACGCAACCGGCGTTGTTGCTGAGGATGAGGCGAATGCTGTATAACCCAGCGGTGGTATAAATATTTGCAGGATTCTGGAGTACCGACGTATTGCCATCCCCGAACGACCATTGGTAAGAAAGCTGGCCTGTGCCGGTGCTCTTATCGTTAAAATGAATGAGGGAGGGGGGCGTGCACTGGCTGCTGCCTGTGTAAGAGAAATCGGCCTTCACCCCGTCTTTTAACTTGATGTATTGCGGTTTCGAGAGGGTATTGACGCAGCCCGCAGAATTGGTGATGCGCAGAATTACATTGTACAGGCCGGGACCGGTGTAAATATGTGTCGGGTGCTGGACATTAGACAGGGATCCATCGCCAAGATCCCATTCCCATTTTGTGATCACGCCTTCTTTTGCCGCACTCTGGTCCGTAAAATAATCCCTCAGGGGGAAGCAGCCGGTGGTATCAGAAACAGTAAAGAGCGGCTGGGGAAGTGCATTGATGGTGATAAAATTGGTCTTGGATACAGAGTCGCTGCCGAGCGGGGATTTGATGATAAGCTTTATAGTATATTTCCCGGGGCTGAAGTACGTGGTGGAAGGACTTTGCAGATAGGACACCGTTCCATTGCCGAGATCCCATTTCCAGCTCGTGGGTGACCCCGTGCTGTTATCCGTAAAGTGCACGAATACCGGGGCACAGCCCCCTGCAGGGGTGGCAGTAAAGTCGGCATGCAACTGGGACAGTCCGGTCTGCTGCAGTAGCAGGCAGCCCACGAAAGCACACAGTGCGGCACGCACGGAGAGCCAAACAGCCTTCATTAGATAATGGATTGGGTGTTATCAAAGGATATCAGGTGTTAAACGGCAGGTTTAACAATAAGGTATTTAGCAGCAGGATTTTTTTGTGGGGATAAGTGTTTTTTTATAACAGACAGCAGTTAAAATGTTGCCGCAGATAGTGAAAGACGCGACTGCGCCGGTCTATTTTTTACGGAGGTGGAGGTAATTTCTGCCGGTGCCGGTGGGGGTATTGCACTCCACATAATTGAGGTAACTGTCCGTGATCTTCCAGGTATGATTGAGGAGCACCAGGGTATCCCCGGCATTGGCAGGAAAAGTTGCGGTGATGGTATAATTACTGATATCTGAATTCCAGGTTCCGGATTTTGTGGTGGCATTGAGCAGCGCATCGACATTATTATTTTTGTAAAACTGGAATTCGTAACCGGCGAACATCGCTGTAACATCCAAGCTGTCCTTTTTGTATTGTTCCACGAACCAATGCCCGTCGGTTACAGCGTTGATGATAATATTTTCCTCCTGTTGCTGGATGGCTTTTTTACACGAAAAAAACAGCACCATGCTGAACACGAGGGCAGTGAACATGCCGCGGGACAATTGGGAAGAAAGACGGTTACCACCCATAGATTGCCTTGTATTTTGCTGTTGCATAATCAATAAAATAATCAATGTTAAGCGGCTCCCCGCTAATACGCTCACAGAGTTCCTGGCTGGTGTAGCGTCGTCCGTGCCGGTGTATGGACGTACGTAACCAGCTCAATAACGGTTTGTACTCCCCTTTTGTTATCCCGGCATCCAATGCTGGTACATCTTTGCGTGCTGAAGCGAAGAATTGGGCTGCATATAGGCTTCCCAGGCTGTAGGTAGGAAAGTACCCGAAGCTGCCGTGGCTCCAGTGAACATCCTGGAGACAGCCGTGCCGGTCGTCCGGTACCTCAATACCAAGCAGGCTGCGGTAGCTCTGGTTCCACCATTCCGGGATTTCCGCCACATCCAGGCTGCCATCGATTACTTTCTTTTCCAGTTCATAGCGCACCTGGACATGAAAATGGTACGTGAGTTCGTCAGCTTCGGTTCTGATCAATGACGGCCTTACGGTATTGATCGCGCGGTAAAACTGCTGCAGCGAAATGTCGCCTAATGCCTCCGGGAACCGGTGCTGTGCCCGGGGATATAAATATTGCCAGGCATCAAGACTGCGGCCGACGTTATTTTCCCATAGCCTCGACTGGGATTCATGGATACCCAGAGACGTGAATTCGCCAAGCGGCAGGCCGTAGGCACCATCTGGAAGACCCTGCTCGTAGAGTCCGTGCCCCCCCTCATGGATACAGCTCCACGTCATATTGCCGAAATCATTTTCGTCGATACGCGTGGTGAGCCGTACATCCTGGCTGCTGAAGTTGGTGGTGAAGGGATGTTCAGCGATGTCCTGGCGGCCGGCGTCAAAATCGAAACCTATCTGGCGAAGGATATCCATCCCGAATTGCCACTGGCTGTTTTTTTCGTAATGCCGGTGCAGGAAGCCGGTTTCGGGCTGCGGCTTCCTTGCGATTTCTGTCAACAGGGTTTTGAGCGGGTCCCGAAGCCGGCTAAAGACCAGGTCGAGCTGAGCCACGGTACTGCCGCGTTCATACTGGTTGAGGAGGGCGTCGTAGGGATGGGCGGAGAAGCCAAGCAGGTCGGCTTCCTGCCGCTTCAGCCCGATGAGGTGCTGCAGGTGGGGCTGGAAAACGCTGAAGTCACTGTTTGTTTTTGCGGTTACCCATGCCTGGAAGCTCCTGGAAGTGGCCTCGCTGAGCTGGCGTACAAAAGCAGCCGAAAGTTTGTGTTGCTGGGTATAGTCGTACCAGGTAAGTTCAATGTTCTTTTTCTGTTCATCGTCAAGCCCGTCGCAGGCCTGCAGGGATTCAAGCAAGGCTTTAAAAGACGGATCCGTAAACATACCATGGCTCATTTCGCTGAGGGTAGCTAGCTGACCTGCCCGGTGCGCCGTCCCGGTTTTGGGCATATAGGTCTCCTGGTCCCATTGTAAAACAGCGATGGCGTATCTTACGTCCGCAATCTTTTGCATCCGGGCTACGTATTGTGCATACCGTTCGGTATAATTCATAGTGTAAAAAGGTTCAAAACATTGTTAATAGAAAGATAGCCGGCCCCGAAGCGGCGGCATTGCAATAAATTAGCAAAATCCACTATTTTTATTTTGCCATGTATAAGCAAATGTACAGTTCCTTTATTTTTTTCGCTGTTCTTTTGAGTGCTGTTACGCAAGCGAATGCGCAGAACATCGACTCGCTTCTCGGAATTTCCAAAAAAGCAGACCCCCAGGAAAAGATTTATATCCATTTCGACAAAAGTTATTACAACCCCGGTGAGACGATGTGGTTTAAAGCCTACATTTTTGACGGGCTTGAGCAGGCGCCGGGAACGCGAAACTTTTATGCTGAACTGCGGGATGAAAATGGAACCATCATTTCCAGGTTCACTGCCCCTGTCGGTGAATCCAGTGCGTCCGGCAGCATTGTGATACCGGGTGGCACAATAAAACCCACCCTTTACCTCAGGGCATTCACTGCTGCCATGCTGAACGGGGACAGTAATTTTATTTATGTGAAACCCATAAAAATAATTGTGCCCGGCAAAATTGTAAAGGCGAGGCAGCTACCCGTCGTAACGATAGCATTTCTTCCGGAAGGCGGGGACATGATCGCCGACATTACCGGTGTAATTGCCTTTAAGATAACGGATGCTAATGGCGTTCCCGTGAATGGATCCGGGTTTATCAGGGACGCTGCCGGAACAAAGGTGACAGATTTTACGAGCGTTCACGACGGGATGGGGTCTTTTCTGCTTCATCCAAAGGCAGGGGTTGCGTATACCGCTGTGTGGAAAGATGGGACGGGCAGGGACTACACGACTAACCTCCCGGCGGTTAAATCAAAGGGTATTGCGTTGCAGCTGAAAGATGGACCGGATAGCAAAAAATTCATGCTGCAACGATCGGATAATGCGCCGGAGGATGAACAGTCGTTGCGCATTATTGCGTACATGAACCAGCAGCTTGTTTATTACGCACGGGTGAACCTGGCCTCCACCTCGGCCACCTCGGGGTTGATCCCCACGAAACAACTGCCTACAGGGATACTGCAGGTTACGGTGTTCGATAAAAACTTTAAACCGTTGGCCGAACGGGTGAGTTTTGTGAACAACCATGATTATGAATTTGATGCCGACGCCTGGGTTCCGGTACTGAACAAAAGCAAACGTGGACTGAATACGCTGGAAGTGCAGATCACCGATACCACTCATGCCAATCTATCACTGGCGGTAACCGACGCCGATTTGAATGTGCCGCCCTCCCCGTTCGAGGACAATATCATTTCGCACCTGTTGCTGACGGGCGATTTGCGGGGCAGGATTGCCAATCCTTATTATTATTTTTTCAGTACATCCGACAGCGCACAGTATTATCTTGACCTGGTGATGCTGACCAATGGCTGGCGCCGCTACGCCTGGGATAAAATATTCTCCGGTAAAACGTCCACGCCGCAGGTGCAGGAAAGCAATTACCTGAGTATCGACGGCAAGCTGATTGGGATGCAACCCGGGCGTTTTTCGCCGGATACAAAGCTGAATGGCATCCTGCAGACTAAGGATTCTGTAAAAAACTTTATTTCGTTGCCGGTAGACCGGAAGGGGAATGCCCAGACTGACGGGCTGATTTTTTACGACTATGCAAAATTATATTTCCAGTTTAATGATAAAAAGCTGGTGTTCGACAAATCTTTGCTGCAGGTAGATAACGGTCTTGTTCATACGCCAGAGAAGATCGGGATACCGGAGGAAGCGAAAAAAACCGGGATGGAACTTGATACCGCTGCCGTGAGCCGGAATATCCGGAATAACTCAGAAGAGACGCGGGTTGCGTTACAGCGGGCGCGGCGGGAAAAGGAGCAGGTGCTGAAGGAAGTGGTGGTGACCGGGAAGGTAAAAACCAATGAACAGAAAATGGATGAAAAGTATGCGAGCGGACTTTTCGCAGGCGGCGACTCAAGAAATTTCGATGTTGTCAATGACCCGTTTGCGGCAAGCAGCCTTACCATCTTCCAGTATTTACAGGGCAAGGTGGCGGGGCTTCAAATCACCGGGAGTGGCAACCCGCCTTCTATTTCCTGGCGTGGCGGAACGCCGGTATTTTACCTGGATGAAATTCAGACCGATGCCAGTTTTATGGCCAATCTCAATATGAACGATGTGGCGTACGTGAAAGTTTTCAGCCCGGGTACCACGGGCATTATTTCCAGTACAGGCGGAGGGGCGATCGCGGTATATACGAAGAAGGGCAACGACCGGACCAGTAATGAAAAGGCGAAGGGGCTGGACTATGTGCAGATCACAGGCTACAGCCCCGTTAAACAGTTTTACTCGCCGGATTATGCCTCGCCATCGCTGCTGAGTGACCTGCCGGATTTAAGAAGTACGCTGTACTGGATGCCTTATATCATTCTCGATAAGAACAAGAAACGAATCAAAATACAATTTTATAACAGTGATGTCACCCACCGCTTCCGGGTGGTACTGGAAGGCGTTAATGCCAACGATAGACTGGTAAGGGTGGAAAAGGTGATTGAGTAAACGGCGCCGGGCATTGAGGGCGGGTCAGACGCCCGCTGATTTTAAAATGGGTAATCGTATTCACCGCCGGAAGGAATCATTTTCCCCGTTTGCCGTTGGTGAGAATGGCACAGCCGCATCTCGTCAAAGGGTTCATTTATTCGTAAGATCGAGCAGCCAGCAGGATTTCCGCGAACGATTTCCACGATGGCAATAACTCTTCCCGAGCATTGGGTTTTTGGGCGATGTCATTCATAAAGCCGCAGAAGGCATTAAGAAATCGTTCCAGACCACCATTTTCCCATTCGTTTTTATCTGAGAGAATCCGCTGCCTTTATAAATATTGCGGCCAAATATATTGGTGTTGATAGTGTCACTGCCCACCCGGTAGAGACTATCGTTGAGCTTCAGCCATACTTTCCGGAATTCCGTAAACCCATCTCCTTTATTGGTCAGTAAGGCACCCGTTTCCCCGCTCGTCCGGTTTTTCAACACCAGTTCGGCAGTATCGCAGTTGCTGAAAACAAGCAGGCTGTCCGCTTTGATCCGGAAGACCTGCTGCCCCGCGGCGGACATCGTCACCAAGAGAATAGAAGAAAACAAAATAGCGATTTTTAAAACCATGGGACAATATTTTAAATGAAAGAAGCCTTCAGCAGTTACAGAGAATCCTATGGGTGCAGCAAAAGGACTGGATGAAGATAGATCACCCGGGAGGGCACACCATAGTCAAAGCCACGGCAAAGCGTAGTATTAATGCGGCCATGGCATGTAGAAAAAAAAATCCCGGTTACGTGTGTAACCGGGATGCAGTAAATGAAAAATAGGTATTAAACGATGCTGCCTTCCTTATTTGTATCCATAAGCTCAACGCTGCGGTTAATGAAAGCCGTTAAATGATTTCCCTTTAGCAAGCCCTGGGAAAGCATCGCAAGATCAGCCAGGTTATGTACAAACTTCTCCTGCCTGTCTTTGTTGGTTTCCGCAACGAGCGATTGGTAGATAGGATGATTGCCGTTAACCGTGAGCGTAACCTCATCAGGCATGTTGGCATAAAAACTTCCCATTGGACCGCTCATGGCGCTCATATCTTTCATGCGGCGCATGAACTCTGGCCGGGTAGCGATCACCGGAGGCGCGGCAGGGCTGAGCCCCTTTATTTCCACGGTCACATGGCGGCCTTCGGTGTTCTGCTCGAAAAGTTTCTTCAGGGTTTCGGATTCATCTTTAGTGAGTGCCGCTTCCTGGTTTTCCTGTTTGTCGACCAGGTTGTCGGCAATATCTGCATCCACGCGGATGAAATGAACATCACTCCATTTCTGTTCCATCTGGTTGATGAAACCGGCATCCACGATGGTTTCCAGCTTCACTACTTTATATCCTTTTTCCACGGCCGCCTGAACGTAAGCATCCTGCTGGACGGGGTTGGTGCTGTAAATGATTACCAGTTTGCCGTCCTTATTTTTCTGTACGCCTTCTGTCGCTGCCCGGTATTCATCGAGCGTAAAAAATTTTCCGGTGCCTGTTTCTTCAAACACATGAAACTTATTGGCCTTTTCCAGGAATTTGTCGTCAGTCATCATCCCGTACTTGACAAACAAGCCAAGGCTCTCCCATTTCTCTTCAAACGAGGCGCGGTCTTTACTAAAAATTTCTTCCAGCTTATCGGCTACTTTTTTGGTGATATGGCTGTTTATCTTCCTTACGTTTGGATCGCCCTGCAGATAGCTCCGGCTAACGTTGAGTGGTATATCGGGGCTGTCGATAACGCCCTGGAGCAGCATCAGGAATTCGGGGACGATGTCTTTTACTTCGTCGGTGACAAAAACCTGGTTGCTGTATAACTGGATCTTATCTTTCTGGATTTCGTACGATTGCTTGATTTTAGGAAAGTACAGAATACCGGTCAGGTTGAATGGGTAGTCTACATTCAGGTGGATCCAGAAAAGCGGTGCTTCATTAAACGGGTAAAGTACCTTGTAAAAGCTCTGGTAATCTTCAGCGGTCAGTTCAGAGGGCTTTTTGGTCCAGGCAGGAGTAGTGTTATTGATTTGCTCGTTTTCGAAATAAATAGGTACCGGCAGAAAGCGACAAAACTTTTTGAGGATTTCTGTAAGCCGGTGGGCATCTAAAAATTCCCTGCTTTCCTCGTTGACATACATAATGATGTCTGTTCCCCTATCCGCTTTTTCAGTATCCTCCAATGTAAACTCGGGGCTGCCATCACATTCCCACCGCACAGCTTTGACATCTTCCCGGTAGCTTTTGCTGATGATTTCCACTTTTTCACTGATCATGAAAGACGAGTAGAATCCCAGCCCGAAATGCCCGATGATGCTGGCCTCACCCTGACCTTTGTATTTAGTCAGGAACTCTTCCGCGCCACTAAAGGCCACCTGGTTGATGTATTTATCGATCTCCTCCCCTGTCATGCCCACACCCTTATCGCTGACGGTGATGGTTTTGGCTTCGCCATCCAGTTTTATATCGATGCGCAGCTCGCCCAAATCACCTTTGGCTTCGCCGATAGAAGACAGGGTCTTAATTTTCTGGGTGGCATCCACCGCATTACTAACCAATTCCCGCAGGAAAATGTCATGGTCGCTGTATAAAAACTTCTTAATTATCGGAAAAATATTTTCCGTCTGAACACGAATGTTTCCTTTTTGCATAAGACTTTTACTTTACTGATTATTCAACAAGGAGTTATCAAAGAAAATGCCACTCCGGACCCGGCTGACAGAGTGGCAAGCATTAGTTTTTATTAAATTAACAAAATTTAATGGGGGGAGGAGTGTATTTCCTTCCCAGCCCTTAGACTACAGCCACTGCTACGGTGCTTCTTCATCCTTCCGGCACTCCTGTCCCCATAACAAGTCCGTATCAGATCTCCCTGCAAATAACACCACTGCCCCTTTGCTGAGCACACTCCTGCCTCCGCAGTGCTATACCAGCGTATCAGGTTCATATAATGCCGTCTCCATCCAGGTACTGGTCGCCTCAATCCCGCCAACGGGGAAGTGCTTGCTTCCAGTTTTCCCTCACTCCCGCTGCAGGCTTGTATTCATAAGCAAATTGATTTTGGCACCCGGGCAATCGGCACGGGGCCAATAGACTATCACATAAGAACCGGCAAGGTAGCTATGTTATCGACATCGCCTAAGGATCCATCCTGGCCAACCCTGCCTGGGAGTTGAAAAGCAATACTCTCACCTATAGCTGACCGGCAGGTGTCGCCTTAACCTTTCGAATATATTTGAACTGCGGTGCAGGAACCTCATCTTCGGTTAACCGGCGGGTAGACGATCTGGCAGTGACCGCTACAGGCATGGTGGGCGGTGGTGACGTCTGCACTCCCACATTTACAACTGTAAAGGTTTGACGCGGAGCGAATCAAGGAGTGGGGTGAATTTTGCGGCGCTTGGGACAGTGGAGGCTAAGGGCAATTCTGCAGTGGCTGTTAACTATGGTTTCCTGGATAAACAACCTCACGGCGGTATTAATTATTATCGTTTGAAGCAGCTTGACCGAGACGGGCAATTCGTTATCTCGCCGGTGGTGAAGGTCAGTTTCCTTGCCGGGACAGTTGTGGCCCTGAGCCCCAACCCCGCCCATGGTTACCTGAATATTTCCATGGCCGACCAGCATGCAACGGTAAAGATGATGCTGGTGGATATGGCGGGCAAAGTGGTGTTCCAGGAGCAGCTGGGCCAGGGAAGCACCAGTTATTGCATCAGCCTTTCCGCCGTTACCCCCGGATTGTATATGATAAAGCTGGTGGGAACGGCCGTAGCCATGACCCAAAAGCTGGTCATACAATAGGTTTTAGCAGTTAAAATTGCAAAAGCTCCTGGTTTTCAGGGGCTTTTGCTTTTTAGTCCCTGCGTTGCGCCGGGGAGCTATCACCGGGAGATTTTTTTCGCCTGACGGCGGATGATGGTGTCAGCGTCCCGGACAGGGGTTCTTTTCGTTGAAAATTCCGCTAATTAGACTTTGCCGCTTACGCCTTTTGGTCTACCTTCGCAGCCCAAATAATTTTTAAACTAAAAAAACAGGGTTCATGAACAACTATGAATTGATGGTGATTTTTACCCCTGTGCTTTCTGAGGAGGATTTTAAAGCCGCCCAGAAAAAGTACGCTTCGCTCGTTACAGACAATGGCGGAGAGGTGACGAACGAAAATCCCTGGGGACTGAAATCACTGGCGTATCCAATTGCCAAGAAGACCACTGGTCTCTACCTGGTAATGGAATACAGTGCGCCATCCACCTTCAATGAGAAGTTGAAGATTCAGCTTCTGCGTGACGAGAGTGTGCTCCGTCACATGTTTACCGTGCTCGATAAATACGCCGTCGAGTACAACAACCGCAAGAGAAGTGGCGTACATTCTGCAACAGAAAAAACAGTGGGGGTTTAAACCATGGCTAAAGCAAATGAGATTAAATACCTCACCGCCATCAAGACGGAGAAACGTCAGAAGAAATATTGCCGGTTTAAGAAAATGGGCATTAAGTACATTGACTACAAGGATGGTGAGTTTCTGAAGAAATTTCTGAATGAACAGGGTAAACTGTTACCCCGCCGTATCACCGGCAATTCACTCAAATTTCAGCGCAAGGTGTCCGACGCGGTTAAGAAAGCCCGCCAGATGGCCATCCTGCCTTATGTTACGGATCTTTTAAAGTAAACCTCACCCTAACCCTGCCTTGTGCGGGAACAGTTCTGCCTAGCAGAATTGGGATGGTGAACAAAAAGTAAACAATGCAAGTTATTTTAATTCAGGATGTCGATAACCTGGGAGGAGCGAACGACCTGGTGAAGGTGAAAAATGGCTATGCCAGGAATTACCTGATACCACAGAAAATGGCAGTCGAAGCCAATCCGTCTAACATGAAACAGATGGATGAAAAGATTAAGCAACAACAGAAGAAGGAAGCCAAATTGCTGGCGGAAGTGAATCTTGTAATTGCGAAACTCCAGGAAGGTCCGGTTAAGATCGGCGCCAAGACCGGAGCGAGCGGTAAGATTTTCGGAGCAGTTACATCCTTGCAGTTGGCCAGGGCTATCCGCGACCAGAAGGGATATGAGCTGGACCGCAAAAGAATCAGCATTCCTGATGAAGTGAAAGAACTGGGTACTTATAAAGCAGTTATTGATTTTGGAAATGGTAAAAGTACTGAGCTCGAGTTCGAGGTAGGTGCAGAATAATCCGTTTTAATGTAATTTTTCCCATTTCCGGGCGCTCCTCCGCGCCCGGATTTTTTTTTGGCATGCCCTTAAAAACCTTTCCCGGTCTAATTTAATTATATATCTTCGTCATTGCTTCCTAATGATCTTTACAGTTTCGCATTGTGCTCTGAGCGTTTTTCAACCAATGTTCCCGGGGTTTAATGTTTTACTGTTCTCATTTAGGGTCATCAAATTTGTTTCACTCAAACTGTAAAAAAATGAACATTTACGTTGGAAACCTCAGTTGGAATTTAACTGAGGAAGATCTCTCAAACCTCTTCGCTCCTTACGGCACAGTCGTTTCTGCAAAAATTGTTACTGACAAATTTAACAACAACCGCAGCAAAGGTTTCGGGTTTGTTGAAATGACCAATGTTTCCGAAGGCCAGGCGGCAATTGCCGGTCTGAACGAATCAGAAGTTGACGGACGCAACATCGTTGTTAATGAATCTCAGCCTAAACCGGCAGGCAGCGGTGGCGGCGGGTTCAAAAAACGCAGCTTTGGCGGCGGTGGCGGTGGTGGCGGAAGCCGTGGCGGTTACGGCGGCGGTGGTGGTGGAAGCCGTGGCGGCGGTGGCGGATATGGCGGCGGCGGCGGTGGCAACCGCGATCGTGGCGGTTTCAACAGAAGCGACTATTAATTATTAATAATTGCTACGATATTAATCAAGTCCGGAAATTCCGGACTTTTTTTATGATGGTCCAGCCAACATAAAATCTACGTTAAACGAGTGGGTGTTTATCAACCGTTGGGGAAGGACAGGTAAACGCTAATGCAGTTGCCGGATTCGTATGCTGCGGAAACTTACGGCATTGCCGTGATCCTGCAGCAGGATATGCCCGCGGGGGGCTTCGCCGAAGCCCGGCCAGACCTTGTATTTACTCAGGGCAACGAGTTCCCGAAAGGCGGGTGATTTCCTTTCGTACTCCAGTACTTTCATTCCATTGAGCCAGTGTTCGACATGGTTATTGGGAAAAACGATTACCCTGCCAGTGTTCCACTTGCCCGGCTGGTGGATAAAACGCGGCATTTTTTCCGCTTTAATTAAATCGTAGAGGGAGGCCAGGGTTCGGTCGCCGTTTCTTCCCAGCTTCGCATCCGGATGCAGGGAATCATCGAGCACCTGGTATTCAAGTCCGATGGCAGATCCTTTATTGGCCTCCGCCAGCGTCACAAAGTATTTGACGCCGCTGTTGGCGCCGGGGGTGAGTTTAAAGTCGAAGGTAAGGTCAAATGCACTGAACTCTTCCTTGGTTACAATATCACCTCCGTTGGCGGATTCTTTTCCGCCAGAGGGCGACACCGATATCTCGCCGTCTGAAATGTTCCAACCCTTTTCCGGGAAGGTTGCTTTATAGGCACCTACCCAGCCTTCACTGTCGACACCGTCGAAGAGCAGTTTCCAACCCTGCTTTTTTTCGGCAGGGCTGAGGTAATTGGGTATATTATCCACGACAAATACCTGGTCAGGAAATGCCGATGGAACCAGGTTTGCTGTTTTGATGCGGATAGCTTTCCACCAGATTTTCTCACCGGCAAACTGGGTATTCTTTCCAATGCTATGTACCTGCAACGCGATCAATCCACGGTGGTCAACCGAATCGATGAGGTGTGCTGCCGGAATACCATTGATCCATGTTTTGATATCGTTGCCGATGCATTCTATTTTTACTTTATTGAAAACGCCGGGTTTGTACCCCTTTTGAGCCTGAGGATTGAGGGTAAGGGGGTACAGCCAGTCGCGCCGGCCTTCGTCATAAATCCCGGCTGTCCATGCGCGTTTGGACGGGTCGAGTTCATACTGGTAGCCGAACACTTTTCCTTTGCCTTCATGACCGGCAGGATCGTAGT
Source organism: Chitinophagales bacterium (assembly GCA_038229695.1). GTDB lineage: Bacteria > Bacteroidota > Bacteroidia > Chitinophagales > Chitinophagaceae > JACMLD01. Next base: position 55,493 of record JBBROE010000012.1, read on the forward strand.
TGCTCCTGAACTGGATACCGGAATTTGCAGTGCTGTCACTGATTTTCACGTCGAGTTCCAGTAC
>JBBROE010000013.1:0-52039 GCA_038229695.1 Chitinophagales bacterium
GGCATCTTTGTACAGGCAAACAGGCACTATGGTTTTATCACGCATAATTACATAGCGTGGGCCGGGGTGAACGGAATTAACCTCAATTGTGCAGTCAACACGCCGGCTTCGCCCACCTACCCGGTAATCAGGGGCTGGACGATCCAGGACAATTATATCCTGCATCCCTCCAATAACACAACACTTAATTCGGCCACCAACGTATGTGATGCGGCCAGTTGCCTGGGCACACCCCGGCTGACCTACCAGCGCAATTATATTGAAGATACTTACCAGACTGCCCTCGACCTCGGCCATAACGGCGATACTTCCCTGGTAGAGAATAATACCATCACCGGCACCGTTCGCGCCATTAGCGTACTGCCTCAGGCCGGCATCAGGGTGACCGCGAGTTGCCGTGCGGTGGTCCTGCAAAAAAATGTGATTTACAATAATACGAGTAGCCTTTTTACCGGGGGCATTTATATTGATGGGGTAAAAACAAGCATCGCCAATGCCAGTACCTACAACACGGCCAACAATACCATTACGCTCAACAATATTCACGACAATAAGGGGTCGGGCATCGTCATCAGCAACCTGAACAGTTCTGGCGGTGTAACAACAGGGAACCTCATTTCCCAGAATTCAACTTATAATAATGCCGGGCTGGGTATCGACCTTGGTCTCGCTAATACGTCATCGTCCAATGGTACCACCAGTGTAACGATCAATGACGATGGCGACCCTGATGCCGGCGCCAATACACTGCAGAATTTTCCGATACTTGACTCCGCGACTATCACCGGGTTCAGCTTAACCGTTTATGGAAAAGGGCCAGCTGGCGCTACCATAGAATTTTTTACCTGTGACGGCGGGATCAATAAATTTCCGTCCTATACCCTTAACTACGGGGAGGGGAAAAATTATCTTGCCACAGGTACAGAGGGAAGCGGGGCTGACCTGGCCAGTGGTGTGGTTGCTTATTCCGATGTGGATGGCAATTCCGCCAGTACTACCAAAGCCAGTAAATTTCAGTTCATTTTTACGCTGACCGCTGCCCAGAAGGCGGCCGTCAGTTCGCTGGATTCATTAACGTCTACAGCAACGCTTGCTGGTAACACCTCTGAATTTGGCCCGCAGGCGATTAAATTTACGGTACTCAGCTGCCAGCTCCTTGATCTTTCGGGCACTTACGCCAATAGGAAAACTTCATTAACCTGGACAGCCATCTGTGATCAGAAGTTTAATTATTTTGATGTTGAATTCAGTAGCGACGGCACCCATTTTTCGCCGGTCGGACGTGTACCTGCGAATTATAATAATAACCAACGTGCTGTTTATGGATTTGAATATTCCGGCCAGGGAAACGCCGTGGGTTATTACCGGCTGAAAATTGTTGATAAGCAGGAAAATTACCGGTACAGCAATTCCATCATTATCCGGATCAGGGAATCGGCCGAAATAATTGTCGGACCCAATCCGGCCTCCGATTTTATCACAGTTACCATTCCTTCTGCAAAAGCTGATGTGGTGCAGCTTACTCTCTTCAATGCACTTGGTTCAGTTCTTGTCAACCGCCAGGAAGCACTGCGCGCCGGCTCCAATGTTTTTACGCTGCAGGAACCTGCCCAGCTGAGCGCTGGAACCTATGCACTCCGGATTACCCGGGGAGACGAAGTGGTCAGCCGCCAGGTTATCATTAGGAAATAAATGAATCCATACATAAATAATCGAAAAGGAGCTGCTCTGGCCGCTCCTTTTTTGCATTCCGCCGGGTCTGTTAAAATTGTAATTTTGCAGTAATGTACACGCTGAAGAAATCCCTGGGGCAACACTTTCTAAAGGATGGGCAGGTTTGCGAGAAAATTACTGAGGCACTGACTGAATTCCCTTTTAAGCAGCTGCTCGAAGTTGGCCCTGGCGGTGGCGCACTCACCCGTTCCCTGCTTCTTTTGCCAGGCACCACCCTCCTGTGCGTGGAAATAGATGAGGAAAAAGTGCAATACCTGCTGCAGACATTCCCCGCACTGCAGCAGAAAATGATCCAGGGTAGTATACTCGATATCCCGGTGCCTTTCGAAGGTAGTTTTACCGTGGTTGGAAATTTCCCCTACAACATCTCCACCCAGATTGTATTTAAAGTGCTCGAGTGGAAAGAACAGGTGGAGACGATGGTTGGTATGTTTCAGAAAGAAGTGGCAGAACGGATCGTAGCCCGGGAAGGCAGTAAGGTGTATGGGGTAACCAGTGTGCTCGTCCAGGCGTTTTACGGAACTGACTACCTGTTTGAAGTGGATCAAAATAGTTTCACCCCACCGCCAAAAGTTAAGAGTGCGGTTATTCGTCTGCGTAAGCTCACCAACCCGCCTGCCATACGCAGTGAGAAACATTTGTTCCTCCTAGTAAAGACTGCCTTCAACCAGCGCCGGAAAACGCTTCGGAATGCAGTGAGGGGTTTATTTGAGCCGTCAACCCTGGAGGACGCCATCTTCGGCCGGCGGCCTGAGCAGCTCAGTGTTGATGAATTTGCCCGGCTTACTTTTTCCATGAGATAATAGTTCAACCATGCCCACCGTCATCATAACAGCCAACGTGCATCCTTTATTGATTTCCCGCCTCGAGGAAAAAGGATACGAAGTGCTGTACGAACCCGCCATCACGTACGAAGGACTAGAATCCCTTATTCCAGGCGCAACCGGCCTGATCGTCACCACGCGGATTGTAGTGGATAAATTACTGATCGCAAAGGCCCACGCGCTGCAATGGATTGGCAGGCTGGGAAGCGGCATGGAACTCATCGATACGGCGTATGCAGAAAGCCGCGGTATCCGTTGCGTCAGCAGTCCTGAAGGCAACCGGAATGCAGTGGCAGAGCAGGTACTCGGCATGATCCTCGGGCTGATGAACAACATTTACCGCAGCAGGCAGGAAATTTCCAGGGGCGAATGGAGGCGCGAAGAAAACCGCGCCGTAGAACTTACCGGGAAAACCGTGGGGATTGTAGGCCTGGGAAATACCGGGGGTGCCTTCGCCCGCTTGCTTGCACCATTTCATGTAAAAGTGCTGGCATACGACAAATACAGAACAGGATTCAGTGACGGCTATATCCGGGAAGCGGGGCTTGCTGATATTTGCCGCGAGGCGGACGTCGTCAGCTTTCATGTGCCACTGACGTCCGAAACGAACCATATGGCCAATACCACTTTTTTTGAGGCACTGGCGCGGAAACCTTATTTCGTAAATGCATGCCGGGGTAAAGTGCATGATACGGCCGCCCTTATTACGGCACTGAAAAAGCAACAGCTGGCCGGTGCGGCGCTGGATGTACTGGAAAACGAAAAACTGGAAAAATATACGGTATTTGAACAGGAGCAGCTCGACTGGCTGCTGGGGCAGCCGAACGTCCTGATAACGCCTCATATCGCAGGGTATTCGGCAGAAGCTTTTGTGAGGATGGCCGAGGTGGTCCTGGAAAAACTGGCCTTATGACAACGGCAGGCTTCGCTAATCCGCAAAGCGGTAACATGGGTTAAAAATCAACACCCCCGGGCCGCAAGGCCTGTGTTTTCAGGAAAAATTTCTCGTATCTTTGATGATATGGCAACGCCTTGGTAATCATCCGGGGCGTTGTTATTTTTTTCTGTTCAATAACCAATAATTTTTTTATGACTGATGTAATCTATGTGACCAAGGAGACCCTGGAACAATTGAAAGCTGAATTACACCGCATGAAAACAATCGATCGCCCTGCCGCTTCCAAGGCGATAGCGGAGGCGCGCGAAAAAGGTGATTTAAAGGAAAATGCAGAATATGATGCTGCCAAGGAAGCCCAGGGGCTGCTCGAGGCGAGGCTGAAGAAGATGGAAAGCGATTTGGCCAATGTCCGCATCGTGGAGCCCAATGATATTGATACCAGCAAAGTGAGCATCCTCACGAAAGTGGGCCTCACCAACCTCAACACCAAAAAACAGGTTACTTACCAGATAGTTTCCGAAAAGGAAGCGGATTTAAAACTGGGAAAAATCTCCGTTACCTCGCCCATCGGACGTTCCCTGCTGGGGCGCGCAATCGGGGAGGTGGTGGAAGTGACCGTACCCGCCGGTACCCTGAAATTTAAAGTGGAAAAAATAACCGCCTGACGGCAACGGCATGCCGGCGTAATGACAGGCGCGGTTAAAAATGCAGGGTATGACTATTTTTTCAAAAATAATTTCCGGCGAGATTCCTTCCTTCAAAATTGCGGAGGACGAATTTTTCTATGCTTTCCTGGACATTTCACCGCTGGCGGAAGGTCATACCCTGGTGGTACCCAAAACCGAAGTCGATAAATTTTTCGATGTCCCCGATGCGTGGCTCTCCCGCATACTCGTCTTCAGCAAGCCCATTGCCCACGCCATTGAAAAAGCATTTTCCTGTAACCGCTGCGGGCTGTCCGTGATCGGCCTGGAAGTGCCGCATGCGCATCTCCACCTGGTGCCCATAAATGCCGCCGGCGATATCGATTTCAGCAGGCCCAAACTCCATTTCACTTCGGCTGAAATGGAAAATACCCGCCAGCGGATTTGCGTACTGCTGTGAACCGCCGGCTAATGTCTAAACGATATAGTTCATTTTAGCAAATTTGATGAAGGCCCTCGTGATGCCGTCGTTATCGGGGCCCTGCCGCTGGATAAAATAGAAATCCCTGGTTATATGCAGGTGATCAATTTTCAGCGCAACCAACTCCCCGTCCCGCAGCTCCTTGAACAGGGCCCGCCGCGGCAGGAAGCCAAGGCAGTCGTCTTCTTTTAAAAAGTTCTTCAGGGCCTCGGTTCCGGCGAGCCGGATACCGACCTGCAGATCAGACAGTTGGATGTGATGTGCCAGCAGGCTTGTTTTCAGGGCGGCCAGGGTTCCGGATCCCTGTTCGCGCAGCGCCACCGGGAGGGTGACCAGTTCTTCCAGCGTGATGCGTTGCTTTTTGGCAATGGGGCTTTTGGCGGAACATACGGCGATCACCTCATCGGTAACAAAGGGCTGGTAACTGATCGAATTGATTTTCTTGTTTCCCTCGACGATGCCGGCGTCAATATCATTATTGAGCAACGCCTTCACAATGGTGTCGGTGTTCCGGTTGAGGAGGCTGATTTTGATATCCGGGTAAGTGCGGTGAAATTCAGACAATACCTTGGGAAGGATGTACAGCGCAACCGTAGTACTTGCCCCGAGCTTCAGCTGTCCCTTTGCCTTCAGGCTGTTTTGAACCGTGCTCAGGTCGAACTCCAGTTGTTTCTGGATGCTCTTGGCTATCATCAACCGGTCAAAAAGGATTTTTCCGGTAGCGGTCAGTTGAATGGCATTTCCTTTCCGGAGAAACAGCGTCGTCCGGTAACTTCCTTCCAGTGCTTTAATATGTTTGGATATGGCCGGCTGGCTGATAAAAAGCGTGTCGCCAGCCCTCGAAAAACTAAGTTGGGTCGCCACTTCTATAAAGACTTCGTGCCGGACTGAAAGCATCTTCAAAGCTACAAACTTAAATGCGTGGCGGAAAACCTGCTGTTGACATAAATCACTTTGCCCGCGTGGGTATTAGTAAGCGATGAATAATTATCTTTGGCGGATATTTAGGCGCTGTTAAACAGGAAATAAGCGATTATAAAATCTATTTTTTGATTCATGGATGAACAATTTAACCCCGATAAGCAGCATACCCTGGGCACGGCAGTAAGTATCTCCGGTACCGGCCTTCATACCGGTATCAATGTGAACATGACGCTCAACCCGGCACCGGCGGGGTTCGGCTACCAGTTTCAGCGGGTTGACCTGCCGGGAAAACCGGTTATCAAAGCGGACTGCGACCTGGTCACTGATGTTTCAAGGGGCACTACTCTGGAAGACCATGGAGCAAAAGTGAGCACCGTGGAGCATGTGCTGGCTGCCCTGGTTGGGATGGGCGTGGATAACTGCCTTATCGAAATTGACGGCCCCGAAACGCCTATCATCGACGGCAGCTCTGCTCCTTTTGTAAAAATCATCGCTGATTCCGGGGTGGTAGAACAACCAGCCGCCAAAGCCTGGTACAGCATTGATACCAATATCACCCATTACGACAAGGGCAAAAGGGTCGAGATGGTCGTACTACCCGCCAGCGACTATAAGATCACGACACTTATTGATTTTAATAGCCCCGTCCTGGGCACCCAGCATGCTGCGCTTACGAACATGGCTGATTTTAAGACGGAAATTGCGCCCTGTCGTACGTTCTGTTTCCTGCATGAACTGGAGCTGCTGCTGGACAACAACCTGATTAAAGGGGGCAATATCAATAATGCCATCGTGGTGGTAGACAAACCCGTTACTGCCCCGGAAATGACCCGCCTGGCCAAAGCATTCGGACGGGATAAAATGGAAGTGAAAAGTGAAGGTTATCTCAATAACCTGGAACTGCGGTACCCGAATGAACCAGCCCGCCATAAGCTGCTGGATGTAATCGGCGATCTGGCCCTGGTTGGATGCCCCATCAAAGGTCATATCATTGCCACGCGCCCCGGTCATTCCACGAATGTGGACTTTGCGCGCAAGATTAAGCAGCACATCAAGAAAAACAGGCTTCAAAAACCCGTTCCCCAGTACAACCCCAACCTGCCGCCCCTCTATAATTCGCAGCAGATTGCCGAAAAGCTGCCGCATCGCTTTCCCTTCCTGCTGGTGGATAAAATCATCGAGCTCACAGAAAAACATATCGTCGGTATCAAGAACGTAACCTTCAACGAAAATCATTTCCTGGGTCATTTCCCGGGAAACCCAGTCATGCCGGGCGTATTGCAGGTGGAAGCACTGGCACAAACGGGCGGTATACTTTGCATCAACGCCATGCCCCCCGGTGATTATGATACCTATTTCCTGAAAATTGACAATTGTAAATTCAAGGCCAAGGTAGTACCCGGGGACACGATGATCCTGAAAATGGAACTGATATCACCGATCCGCAGGGGTATTTGTGAAATGCACGGAACCGTTTATATCGGCAATAAGGTGGCCACGGAAGCGGACCTGGTGGCGCAACTGGTGAAAAGGGGTTGAATCACAATGCTCAAGCTTAACAATTATTAAACAAAAGGCTGGCTTATCTTAGACAACACCGGCGGGTTACCAGCGTTACTAACATGCGTTAATTAATGTTTTAGCAGCTTTCCTGCTTTTCAATACTTTTGCATCAGGCGGGATGATTTAATATTTCAACCGATTAATTGAAACCCAACCACCAATCAGATCGTACTAAACTAAGTCCCGTAGGGAATAACGCACGCATGCCCGCCCCGGCACCTATCCTCAAGAACCTCAATACAATGATTCATCCCCATACGTACGTGCATCCCAACGCTAAACTGGCTACCAATGTAAAGATTGACCCGTTTACCGTTATTCACCAGGACGTTGAAGTGGGAGAGGGCACCTGGATAGGCAGTAATGTGACGATTATGGAGGGTGCCAAGATTGGCCGCAACTGCCGCATCTTTCCCGGTGCCGTAATCGCCGCTGACCCACAGGACCTAAAATTTGAAGGGGAGAACACCCGGGTCGAAATAGGCGACAATACCACCATACGCGAATTTGTAACCATACACCGTGCTACCAAGGATCGGTGGGTTACGCGCGTGGGGAACAACTGCCTGATCATGGCATACAGCCATATTGCGCACGACTGTATTATCGGCAACAACTGTATTATGAGCAACAATACCCAAATCGCCGGGCACGTTATCATGGGCGACTGGGCCATACTTGGAGGCATGTGCGCGGTACACCAGTTTGTACAAATCGGTCAGCATTCGTTCGTAAGCGGCGGATCGCTGGTAGGCAAAGATGTACCCCCCTATATTAAGGCAGGAAGAGTACCGCTAAGCTACGCCGGAGTCAACTCGGTTGGTTTGAAACGCCGCGGCTTTACGGTTGATAAAATCAATCACATCCTCGAAATCTACCGCATCATTTATAACAAGGGCATGAACACCAGCCAGGCGCTGGAATATCTTGAAGAAGAGTTTGCGGCCTCCGACGAGCGCGATGAGATTGTTACTTTTGTCCGGGACAGCAACCGCGGTATCATCAAGCGATATACTAAAGGCAGTACAGATGACGATATCGCTATCTGACGCGGGTAAACGCTATAACCGCGACTGGATTTTCCGCCACTTCACTTTTCAATTTTCTTCCGGCACCAGCTATGCCATTACGGGTCCCAACGGTTCCGGGAAATCCACTTTGTTACAATCGATTGGCGGCGCCGTGGATCTCAGCGAGGGTAAGCTGAGCTTACTTTCTGCCGCCGGCGGATCAATTGCCCCTGAAAACCTCTATCGGCAAATCGCACTGGCAGCCCCTTACCTTGAACTGGTGGAAGAAATGACGGTCACGGAATTCCTGGGGTTTCACCAGACTTTTAAGCCTTTCCTGCCGGGCCTTTCTATCGAATTTATGATTCAGCTCACCGGCCTTTCCGCCGCAGCGCATAAGCAAATCCGTTATTATTCTTCCGGCATGAAACAGCGGGTAAAGCTGCTGCAGGCGTTATTCACCGATGTGCCCGTTATTCTCCTCGACGAACCCTGTACCAACCTGGATCAGGAAGGGGTACAACTCTATCGCAGCATGGTAGACCGGTTTTGCAGCGACCGGCTGCTTATCGTAAGCAGCAATGATGAAACCGAATACAGCTTCTGCACAGAACGTATCAGTATCACCGCTTATAAATGACCGCCGCAGGTTTGCGCCAACGCAATTTTTTTATGGATAATTTTTTGTACCCGCTGCGCCGGGCGGCACGATGGAGATGCAGCCAGGGATGCGCATCGGCCAGGCGGCATTATGCAACTGAAGGTGGATTGATCATTTACCGCTGGCTAGCGATCAGCAAATTCAGGTCGGTATATTTCAGGTCGAACCGCTGGCTCAGGTAAAAATTGGTGAGTGCACCCTTGAAAAGGTATATCCCGCTCCGGAGATGAACCTGGTGCCAGACCAGGTTTTCAAAACCACCTTCTTCACCCGCCTCCAGCAAGAGGGGCATTAATACATTGCTGATAGCCTGTGAGGCAGTTCGCGCGAAGCCGCTGGGGATATTGGGAACACAGTAATGGATGACCCCGTATTTCATGTAAATCGGGTGTTCGTGTGTTGTTATTTCCGAGGTCTCAAAACAGCCCCCGCGGTCGACACTCACGTCAATGATCACGCTTCCGGGGCGCATGTTGCTGACCATCTCTTCTGTTACGATTAATGGGGTACGCCCGCTGTCGGAACCCAGCGCCCCAACCGCCACTTCGCAGGTCTTCAGCTGCTTTGCCAGGATACGGGGTTCAATTACACTGGTCCACATCCGCTGACCGATATTATTTTGGAGTCTTTTCAGCCGGTACACGCTGTTGTCAAATACTTTTACCGATGCGCCGAGTGCCAGGGCTGCCCTGGCGGCAAATTCGCCTACAATGCCGGCGCCAATGATAATCACTTTGGTTGGCGGAATACCGGAAATGCCACCGAGCAGCACGCCCTTGCCGTGGTTGGCTGATCCGAGGTATTGTCCGGCAATCAGCATGACCGCACTACCCGCAATTTCACTCATGCTGCGCACGATGGGATAGGAATCGCTGTCGTCTTTCAGGTTTTCGAAGGAGATAGCGGTTATCTTCTTCTCCATCATTTTTTCAAGAATCTCCGCTTTCAGTACGCTCAGGTGAATTGGTGAAATGATAACCTGGTTCATTTGGAGGAATGGCAAATCATCGTCAATGACCGGTGCACTTTTTACGAGCAGAGGCGCACGGTACACTTCTGCTTTGTCGTATACAATGCGTCCGCCGGCTTCTGCATAATCTTTATCGCGGTAGTGGGAGGCATCGCCCGCATTGTGTTCAATCACAACCTGGTGCCCGTTGCTGACCAGTACACCCACCGCATCCGGCGTAAGCGCAATACGGTTTTCCTGGAATGCTGTTTCCTTGGGTATGCCAATAACAAGTTCTGACCCCTTAGGTTTTACATCCAGTTTTTCTTCCAGCGTTTCATAACTAAAGGAGGTGCTGATAATGGGCTTAGGCTGAGACATGCAGGATAATTGTAATGGCGGTAAAGTGGTTTAGCGGAATTTAACGGATGAATGTCTCTTCATGTGCTGAGCAACCGGGAAACCGTGTGACACTTTTACCCGAAATCAAATATACTTATTTATTATCTACCCGCATACGTCGTGTTGTGTCACCCGCTTCCGCGAGGTAAACGTGAACGGTATGGGCAGGGAAAATTCCCGGTGCCCGCTCCGGCCATTCTGCAAAACAGGTGGCACCACTGTATAAGGGCTCTTCCACGCCCGCCCTCACTGCTTCTTCTTCGTCTTTCAACCGGTAAAGGTCCAGGTGGTATACCGGTCCGTCGTTGCCCGTATATTCGTTAATGATCGAAAAAGTAGGACTGCTCACGTGGCCGAGCACGCCGAGCTGCCTGCAGAGCGCTTGTATGAAAGTGGTCTTGCCTGCACCGAGTTCGCCATGAAAAGCAAACACGCGTGCATGACCATACTGCCGCAGCAATAAGGCGGCCTGGGCCGGCAGGTCCGCCAGGCTGAATTCCATTTTCGGCTGGTCCATCACAAACTTTACGCAAAAGTAATCCTGCGGCGCCTGTAAACCAACCGGTAAACACGATCGGAAAAGCACGCTGACCGGCCGGGGGTATTTCCAATGAAACAGCGCAGCTGAAGTGTTATTTTTGTGCATTAATAACATCGTAAAAATGGAATCAGGTAGCGCGGCACAGGTGAATTGGAAAGTGGAAGGAATGGATTGTGCCAATTGCGCGCTCTCCATCTCTTCTTACCTCACCAAAAAAGGAATGGCATCCGTTAAGGTCAACCCGGTAAGTGGGGAGGTATTTTTTGAAAATAAGCGCATCGGTGTTTCAGAAGACCAGCTGAAAAAGGGGATCGCTGACCTTGGCTATACGGTCCGGGAAGCCGGCATTGCGGAAAATACCAGCCAGCCGCGGATGCATAAGCTGCTGCGCTACCTGCTGATCTGCCTTCCCTTTACGGCAGTACTTATGCTGCATATGCTGCCTCTGCCGCTTCACTGGCTGATGAACGGCTGGGTACAGTTCGCATTGTGTCTGCCGGTATATGTTACGGGGATGTATTTCTTTGGGAGAAGCGCCTTTAAAAGTCTGCGCCACGGTATTGCCAATATGAATGTGCTGATTGCGCTGGGATCTACCGCGGCTTTCGGGTACAGCCTGGCAGGCACCGTGTTGCAACTGGGCAGTAGCTATCTTTTCTATGAATCAGCGGCCGCCATCATCACGCTGGTATTTCTGGGCAACTACCTGGAAGAACTTGCCATAGCGAAGACACAGCAATCGCTGAACAGCCTGGTGCAGCACCAGGAAGTTACGGCCAACATGATTGCCTTTGACGATAAATACCAGGAAGTGATTTTTCCGCTGCCCAATGATCAGCTCAAACCCGGGGACCTGGTGCTGATAAAAGCTGGCGAGCAGGTTCCTGCCGACAGCAGGGTGCTGACTGGCACCGCAAGCGTGGATGAAGCCATCATCACCGGGGAAAGCCGCCCGGTGGAAAAAGGTCCCAAAAGCAGCCTCATCGGCGGCAGTCTCTTAACGGGAGGTACGCTGCGTGCCCAGGTTACGGCGGGCACTGCGCAATCAGTCTTGTCCAATATCATCGACCTGGTAAAAAGGGCGCAGGGGGATAAACCGCCCGTACAACTGCTGGCTGACCGCATCAGCGCGGTGTTTGTTCCGGTAGTGGTGCTGCTTGCTGTGCTTACCTTCCTGGTCAGTTTCGTGGTATTGCACGATGCCGGCGCTGCGCTGTCGAGGAGCATCGCCGTCCTGGTCATTGCCTGCCCCTGCGCCATGGGGCTTGCAACGCCGGCCGCCATTGCCGTGGGTCTTGGACGGGCAGCCCGCAGCGGTATACTGTTCCGCAACGCCCACAGCCTTGAAGCATTCAACCGCATCAGCACGGTCATTTTCGATAAGACCGGAACACTTACCACCGGCAAATTTGTCATTCGTACATGGCAATTGTCGCCTGGTACTGTTGTTTCCGGCGCTGAATTCAGGCAGCTGCTTTATTCCCTGGAGAAATTCTCGGGCCACCCTCTTGCCCGCAGCATCACCGAAGCATGGAAGGGGGAGACGGCCATCCGCTGGAAATCCATTGAAGAAATAAAAGGGGTGGGGATGAAGGGCGTAACGATGGACAACACGATGTACGAGGCGGGGTCCTACCGCCTGGCGGCTGCTCTTACCAACGAGCATCACCACGATATCTACCTGCTCAAAAACGGCATGCTGTCCGGATGGCTCGACATGCAGGATGAAACCAGGCCGGGTGCAAAAGAGGCTGTAGCTTACTTTAGCGCGAAAGGGATAAGGACCATACTGCTGAGCGGGGACCGCAAAGAAAAAGCGGACGCGCTGGCAGAACAGCTGGGCATCGCAGAGGTGTTCGCCGAACAAACGCCCGCGCAGAAAATGGACATTGTAGAAAAACTCTCCGCAGGCACAGCAACCGCAATGATTGGAGACGGGATCAATGATGCCCCGGCGCTGGCCCGTGCCGGCGTCGGAATAGCGCTGAGTGATGCCACGCAGGTGGCCATCCAGACAGCTGATGTAGTACTGATGAACAGCGATCTCTTTAAACTGCCGGAAGCTATCGGGCTGGGAAAACATACGCTGCTGACCATCCGGCAGAATCTTTTCTGGGCTTTTTTTTATAACGTGCTGGCGATTCCTTTTGCTGCAGCCGGGATGATCGTTCCCGCGGCAGCGGCGCTGCTGATGGGGTTAAGTGATATTGTGCTGGTCGTGATTTCCCTGCGCCTGTATGTGAAAAAAGTGTGCTGAGCGATGGAAAGGTAAATTGGTGACAATTATGGGATACTCCCGCTGAGGTATACCCGATATTAATTTTGCTGATGATAAAAAAAAGGCCTGCCGACGAAGTTAAAGACATACCAGGCGAAACTGGTAGTACGGAAGCCCAGCGAGTGCTCCGGCGTTACTGGGGATTTGATCGTTTCCGGCCATTGCAGGAAGCCGTTATTACCTCGGTCATGGCGGGGGTGGATACCCTCGCACTTATGCCAACGGGAGGGGGGAAGTCGCTTTGTTACCAGGTGCCGGCCATGATGTTACCCGGGCTTTGCCTGGTCATCAGTCCGCTCATTGCCCTGATGAAGGACCAGGTGGAAAACCTGCGCAGGAAAGGCATTACCGCTTTTGCGATAGACTCAGGGCTGAAACGGTACGAAGTGATAAAAACCCTAAAAACGGCTGTTGAAAGCAACTGTAAATTCCTGTACGTTTCGCCGGAGCGACTGGAAACAGCTCTTTTTAAAGAATACCTGCCGGCACTTGATGTACGGCTGATAGCGGTTGATGAGGCACACTGCATTGCCCAGTGGGGGCATGATTTCAGGCCGCCCTACCTGCGTATTGCCGCGTTGCGGGAGGAGCTTCCTGCCGTGCCGGTACTTGCACTAACGGCTTCGGCTACCCGAGATGTGGAGCAGGAAATTTGTTCAAAGCTATCTTTCAGGGGCGAAAAAATTTTTCGGCAGTCTTTCGAGCGGCCCAATCTTTCTTACAGTGTATTTGCCGAAGAGGCAAAAATCAACAGGCTGCTAACCATCCTGCGGAATGTACCGGGCAGCAGTATCGTTTATTGCAGGAGCCGGCGGCAGACCAGGCAAATTACTGAACAACTGCAGTCTTACGGCATCGTCGCCGATTTTTACCATGCAGGTCTGCCGGCCGACATCCGCAACAGCCGGCAGGAAGCCTGGATACAGAACCGCGTGCGGGTCATCGCCTGTACCAATGCATTTGGTATGGGCATCGATAAGCCCGACGTCAGAACTGTCATCCATTTGGACCTGCCCGACGGGCTTGAAAATTATTACCAGGAAGCCGGCCGCGCCGGCCGTGATAAAGATAAAGCCTACGCGGTGTTGCTTTACCGGCAGGCCGACCTGGAAGAATTAAAAAAGCAACCCGGTATCCGATTCCCTGATATTGCACAGATAAAAAAAATATACGGGGCCATAGCGGCTTACCTGCAGCTGCCGGCAGGTCACGGGGCCGGTAATTATTACGACTTTGACCTGGCCGACTTTAACCGGAGATTCAACCTTAAAATGGCGGAGACTATCCCCGTGCTGAAAGTACTGGAACAGGAAGGTTTGCTTAGTTTTAATGAACAGGTGTTTATCCCGGTTCGCCTGCAATTCACCTGCACCCGTGAGACGCTGAGCGTTTTTCAGAGGGATTTTCCGGGCCACAATCCTCTTGTCAAATTACTGTTGCGATCGTATGAAGGCATCTTTGATATGCCTGTGCCCATTTACGAAAAGCAACTGGCAGGCTGGCTGAAAACGGGCGTGGATGAAGTGAAAGCATCGCTGCAACGCCTGCATGCACACGGTATCGTCAGCTACGAGCCATTGAAGGAAACGCCCCAGTTATATTTTCTCCAGGACCGCGTACAATCTGGGGATCTTACCATAAACAGGGAAGCCTATTCCGCCAGGAAGCTCATCTTTGAAAAACGCAACAGGGCCTTTATCGCCTATACACAAAATGAAAAAGACTGCCGCAGCGTAAGTATAGGAAATTATTTCGGTGACATGGAGATGATGCCCTGCGGCATTTGCGACAACTGCCTCAATCAAAAAAAGAATAAATTATCGTCCGGCGAATTCGCCTCAGCAATGTTGAAAGTAGAGGAGGTGATGCACAACGGACCGGTCACAACCAGTGATTTATTGCTGGCATTAACCGCCATCCATGGTGAGCGCGCAGGGCGGTTGATTGATTATCTTGCCGCCGAAAAAAAGATCAGGGTTAATGCTGACGGCCTGGTCACGCGGTACTAAGCTTTTTATTTTCCATACAGTTTATGGTTGTAGAGGTAGCTGGCCGACTGGTACCAGGCAATGGCTTCATTGACCATTTCGGGATCCGGCGTAATTTTTTCCTGTTTTCCATTGTTGAAATCCACGGTGAACATTTCAATTTTCTGCTGTGGTGACAGGACGACCATTTTGTTCTTCCTGGCATACGCAACATTCTGGTAGGTGGACATGAAAATCCTGGCGTCGTTCGCTGCCGGTGACAAGATATCCTGCCCGAAGAATTTACTCTGGTAATCCATGTTGAGCAGCCCGAGTATGGTGGGCGGAAGATCAATTTGTGCGGCCAGTTTCGGCTCTGTCCGCGGAGTGATAAGCGCAGGCGCATAAATCCAGCACGGGATATGGTAATCCATCACGGGAACATCCATTTTGCCGGCCACCCTTGCGCAGTGGTCGGATACGATGACAAAAACGGTGTTGTTGAACCACGGTTTTGCCCGGGCTTTCTGCAGGAAGTTACCAATGCTCCAGTCCGTATATTTCACGGCGCCTTCGCGTACCTGCCTTGCGGACGGAATGTCGATGCGCCCGTCGGGATACGTATAGGGCCGGTGGTTGCTTACCGTCATGATGTGATGGAAAAAGAGTTTACCGGCACCGTTGCTTTTATCCATTTCTTTCAGGGCCTGGTTGAACAGGTCTTCATCGGCCACGCCCCAGGCAGTCTTGTGGTGAATGGCTGAATCAGGAATATCACCCTCGTCGACGATACGGTAACCGTTGTTCCCAAAAAATGCAGCCATATTATCAAAAAAAGCATTCCCGCCGTAAATGTAGCGGCTGTCGTATCCTTTTGCTGTTAACACTTCCCCAAGGGTGAACATATCACTGCGGGTAGGCATCCGCTTGATGATCGACTGGCCGGGCGTCGGCGGAATTGACAGCGAGAGTGCTTCGAGTCCGCGTACCGTCCGGGTGCCGGAAGCAAAGAAATGTTCGAAGAACAGGCTTTTGCTGATCAGCGAATCGAGGACCGGCGTAATGTGCTCGCGGTTGCCGAAGTGCTGCAGGTAGTCGGCGCTCAGGCTTTCTACGCTAATGAGCACCACGTTTAACCGGCGCGCCGGCCCTGCGGCTGTGATAGCCCGTTCGGTGGTAAAAAGAGCGCTGTCAGGGGGTGCGCCCAGCATTTTCCTGACCAGCGTAAAACATGCCGAATCGCTCCGGGTGGCATAAAATGTTTTATAGTCGAGCTCGTTGTGCCAGAAAGCATGACCAAATTCGTACATGCCATTGCCACCCAGTTCATTGATATAACGGTTATGGCTGATGGATTTAAAAGAATTGCTGACCAGGAAATAACCTGAAAGTGGAACGGCAAGATAAAGGAGGAAGACGATCGTACGGCGGCCGAAACGCATGCGCGAAGCCAGTGACGCGTCTACCCATTTCCGGAGCGGCCAGAAAATAAGCGCGCCGGCAGCCAGCAACCCTGTTATTACCAGTGGCATATTATAACTTTCAATGATGTTATTCATTACCTCGTTGGTGTACACGAGATAGTCCACTGCAATAAAATTGAACCGGCTACGAAACTCATCCCAGAATACAAATTCGGCAATGGCGGTAAAGACGACGAAAATGATCGCGATAATAAAAAAGAGGTAGAGCACCGGGCGCTGCCATTTCAGGCGGTACCAGCTGTCCTTCATCAGCAAGCAATACAGGGCGAGGGGAAAGACGAAGAACGACGCGGTAACGATGTCGTAAAAAAGCCCGGAGATGAACAGTCCGGGGATGGCGGTATAACTGCCGGACAAATCAGGGAAGGAATAGATCAGCAGGCCGGTTCGGGTTAGTATGGACACGCCGATCACCATAAACGCCATGAGCCAGACGGGTCCGAAGCGGTGTTGAAAGATAGCCGGGCTGCCGGGAGAAAAATGTTGACTGGCCATCCCGCAAAAATAGGGACCCTGTTGTTTTTGTGAACCGATATTAATTATGTCCCCTGCGAAGCACTGCCGGCCGTCCATTCACGTTTCTGCCAGAATTAAAGATCCGGCAGGTGGTGGACCGGTTTCTTATGCCTGGCCGTAATGATCCGCCCGTTCAGGTAACCAAGAGCAAGTGCCAGCGGGTAATCTCCTGCCCAGTGCACTTCGGTGTTCATCATGGCAAAAGAGGTCAGTCCCATCAGCGTGTACCCGATGGGTTTAATCCATTTACTGTCCGGATAATTATCGGCGAGGATGGTGACGGTGGTCATCATGGTAGCCAGGTGGCCCGATGGGAAGGCATCATAGGAAGAGGTATTGTTGGCGAACTCTTTGAAAGATGGCAGCGGGCGCCACCGGCCACCCGGGACGGTCCGTTCAAATGGACTTTCCCGGCCGGTTATGCGTTTAACCACCTGCGTGAGTACAGCGGTAGAGAGAAAACCCTCCATCAGGTCACTCGCAGTCTGGAGTGATCGGTTGTTATGAGCTATTTTTCCCTGCAGCCAGAATCCACCGCCGATGGCTACCCCGATCCATCCCTCGCCAAGGTTGTAAAATGTGGAGTTGATATTCTGGGGAACCTTAAAAAGCTTGATGTCACCGCCGGACTTTTTGATACTCAGCACCACTTTGTAATCGTTCTGGGGATTCCAGTGGATGTCACGACCCAAAGACATGGCGCCGTCGAGTAACTGCTGGTCGAAATGTATCAGGATGGCGGAACTGGCCGCTACCGCCAGCAATCCCTTCCAGCCGTTTTTGTTAAATGGACTTTTAGTTACGCCCCAGACGTCTTTCGGCAGGTTGGTGATAAAAGAGAATGCGCGGGGTTTGGCGTAGATTTCCCGGAGTTCGGGCATTGCCGAACTGTCAATTTTTATGGAAAGACTATCCTGCTGCGCGGCCGCCCGGGGCAGGCCAAAAAACAGGAGACTGATTAAAAGGAGTACTGACCTGCACCACATCCCGCTAAAATAAGGGCTAATTAAGGGCCGGCAAACTTTTATACAGGCTACCCGGTTCATTAACATATAAATGACTAAAAATGAGGACAACAACGTCAAAACAGGCTTTTACGATTACTTCTACCGCCAAGCCCCAGCGCGCCGAGCAGGCTCCTGGTTATTACGTTAGCGGCCGTGCGTTCCACCTGCTTTACAATCGGGTTGTCGAAGAACCCAGGCTGTGGTTTGCCGGCGGGCGTCTGCGGTGTGGCAGCGGTCTGTGCAGCTGCTATGTCTAGTTTTTTAGTTAGAATTTCGTAAGCGCTATCATTGTCGACCACCGCATTGTACCGGGCTGCAATTTTGGATTTGGCGACCACGGCATCAATTTCGGGTTCACTTAAAATGTCCATCCGGCTGGAAGGTGCAAGCAACATCGTATGTACCAGCGGAGTCGGAATACCTTTTTCATTGAGCATGGTGATCAGCGCCTCGCCGATACCCATCTGTGTGATCAGGTCATTCGTTTTATAGTAGGTTGTTTCCGGGTAGTTTTCGGCGGTTTGCTTGATCACTTTTCGATCCACCGCAGTAAATGCGCGGAGGGCATGCTGGATTTTCAGTCCAAGCTGTGACAAGACGCCGGCGGGCACGTCCATTGGGTTTTGGGTGCAGAAAAATATGCCGATGCCCTTCGAGCGAATCAGTTTAACGATGGTTTCTATCTGCTGCAGCAGTGCGTCGCTGGCTTCCTGGAAAATCAGGTGTGCTTCGTCGATGAACATCACCAGTTTAGGCTTGTCCAGATCGCCTTCCTCCGGGCAGCTGGCATAGAGTTCCGCGAGCATCTGCAGCATGAAGGTGGAAAACAGTTTAGGCTTGTCCTGCAGGTCAGTAACGCGCAGGATGGAGATAATTCCCCGTCCATCGTCTGCTATCCGCATCAGGTCATTTACCTCGAAACTTTTTTCGCCAAAAAATACATCGGCGCCCTGCTGCTGCAGTTCCACTACTTTCCGCAGTATGGTGCCGGTGCTGGTGGTAGCGATTTTACCGTAGGCTTTTTCTATTTCTGCCTTGCCTTCATTACTGACATACTGCAATACTTTAATAAAATCCTTCAGGTCCAGCAACGGCAGCTTGTTGTCATCGCAGTATTTGAAGATCATAGCGACCAGGCCTTCCTGCGTATCGTTGAGTTCAAGAATTTTACTGAGCAGGATGGGTCCGAATTCACTTACGGTTGCGCGGAGCCGTGTGCCTTTCTGGTTGCTGAGCGTAAGAAATTCAACCGGGAATGCCGAAGGTTTAAACGTTGCGCCGAGCTTGCTGTATCGTTCAGTTATCTTGTCGTTTGGCGTTCCTGCGGCTGCCACCCCGCTCAGGTCTCCCTTGATGTCGAGCAGCAGCACCGGTACACTTGCATTGCTGAGGCATTCGCTGATCAGCTGGAGTGTTTTGGTTTTTCCGGTACCGGTAGCACAAGCGATGAGCCCGTGACGGTTCATTGATTTCAGCGGAAGAAATATATCGGCACCTGGCACTACATTGCCATCAAGCAGGCCCATCCCTATTTTCGCCGCTTCGCCTTTGAAGCTGTAACCGGCCTTAATGTCGCTTACGAATTTTTCCTGGTCAGCCATAAACAGTGTTTTATAAATTATATAGGAAGGGTTATACAGGCAATTTATGCATTTTGTTTGCGATATGCAGCAACTGGGGTCAAATAGAAGAGTTATTGATTGCTGCCAGGTTATCGTTTGTCGCCATTCGGGTAAAACTTGCCTGTAGCGTGTTTTATATAGACGCAATGCGTAAATTTGAGTTTCACCAAACGGTCGCTTATTGCTCCATGTCCCTGATACACCTTCATTTGCCCAAAACAGTTGCCAAGGCATTACGTCTCCCGGCTAATTCTCCCCGGCGGCAGCAGGTAAAGGTCCTAAAGAAGTTGCTCCGTAAGGCAAGGTTTACGGAATTCGGTCAGCAATACCGTTTTGATGAAATTCTCTTCAGCAGGCATATTCCCAAAAAATTCAGTGAACTGGTTCCTGCCAGCAATTACAGCCGGATTTACAAAGACTGGTGGCACAAAACGCTGGAAGGCATTCCCGATGTCTGCTGGCCGGATAAAATAAAATATTATGCGCTGAGCTCCGGTACTTCCGAGGCGGCGAGCAAGTATATCCCGATAACCAAAGACCTGCTTCGGGGAAACCGCATTGTAATGATCAGGCAGCTGCTCAGCCTGCGCACGTATGAAGACATCCCCGTCCGCGCAGTCAGCAAGGGCTGGTTGATGATCGGCGGAAGTACGTCCCTGGAAAAGAACCAGGGGTATTACGCGGGGGATCTGAGTGGCATCACGGCCAAAAAAGTCCCGTTCTGGTTTTCTCCCTTCTACAAACCGGGGAAAAAAATTGCCCGGCAACGCGACTGGACTAAAAAGCTGGAAGAAATTGTAGAAAAGGCCCCTGGCTGGGATATCGGTTTTATCGTTGGGGTACCGGCCTGGATACAGCTGTGCATGGAAAAAATTATTGAGCGGTACAACCTTAAAACGATCCACGACTGCTGGCCGAACCTGTCTTTTTTTGTTCACGGCGGCGTATCCTTCGAGCCCTATAAAAAAGGATTTGAGAAGCTGCTCGCGCGGCCGCTCATCTATATCGAAACTTACCTCGCCTCCGAAGGATTCATTGCCTACCAGGACCGGCAATATGCAAAGGGCATGAAGCTCGTGACGAATGAACATATCTATTTCGAATTTGTGCCGTTCAATGATGAAAATTTCGATGCCGAGGGAAATATGTCCGACAAACCCCAGGCACTCATGATCCACGAGGTGGAGGAGGGCAGGGATTACGCGCTGCTGCTGAGTACTGCGGCAGGGGCCTGGCGTTACCTGATCGGGGATACCATTCGATTTACTGATATTGCCCGATCGGAGATAGTAATCACCGGGAGGACCAAGCACTACTTGAGCCTGGTCGGCGAGCATCTGAGCGTGGAAAATATGACCAGGGCGATACAGCTGGCCAGTGAAAGCCTCAACGTTTCGATCCCGGAGTTTACGGTGGCAGGCGTACCGCATGGCAATTTGTTCGGGCATCACTGGTGGGTTGCGTGCAATGACGCAGTGGATGCAGAAATACTCGGCAGCAAAATTGACGGGTATTTAAAAGAGCTGAATGACGATTATGCGGTGGAAAGAAACAATGCGCTGAAAGAGGTAAAAGTTACCGTGCTCAAAGAAGCCAGCTTCCTGCAGTTTATGGAAAAGCTGGGTAAAGTGGGGGGGCAGCATAAATTTCCAAGGGTGTTAAAAGGCAGCCTGCTGGCCGACTGGCAGGGGTTTCTGGGCGGTGGTGCCACGGCTGCATAAAGGGGGCGGGTGGCCGGAGGAACAGGAAAAGAAAAGCAGGACGACGATGCCTTGACGTTAGGCCAGGTACACCGACCAATGCTCCACAGTTGTTCACCGCTTTGCCCAACCGATCCACAACGAACCTTCCCGACAACGGGTTGTGATCGTTTTCGGGTCGACTAATTTGGTTTCTTTCAGGCGAAACAAAAAAAACAACAAGAAAAGGTCCGGATAAAGCAATGAAGTCTATTATCAATAACTAAAAGTGGTTCATGGGAGAAGCGTTTATCGTAGGCTGCGTCCTGGGTTTTTTCCTGATGATATCGGTGGGCCCTGTGATCTTTACCATCATAAAACAGAGCCTGAACAATGGCATGAAGGGGGGTTTCAGTTTTGTGGCGGGTGTCTGGCTGAGCGACCTGATCCTGGTTATTGCCAGCAATATGTTTTCGGTACTGGTGTCGGATGTATTGAAGTATAAAAAGGTTATCGGGTATGCCGGCAGCCTATTCCTGATCGGCATGGGTGTGTATTATCTTTTCCTGAAGAAAGTCAAAATCAAAACTGACGGCGATGGTAACGAAACCCGCTTCCGGAAAAGGGATGCCGCAAAAATATTTATATCTGGTTTCCTGATTAATACGCTCAACCCCGTACTGATCCTCACCTGGTTCCTGTATGCGATTGGCTTTTCCATCAAATACGATATCCAGCAACGCATCGTGATTTTCGCAACCTGCCTCTCCATCAATATCGGGTCCGATATCCTGAAAGTACTCCTGGCAGAAAAACTCAGGAGCAAGCTGACCGTCCACAACATTTCGGTCATCAATAAGATTGCCGGAACGATACTGGTTGCCTTCGGCGGTTTTCTGCTTTACGAAACCATCTTCCACCTGGATCGGTTGAAACCGATCCTCCGCGCCTGACGAAAAAAAATTGCCTGCCGCCTTATGATAAGGGTCAGTTAACAAAAAGAATTTGTCACGGGAAAATAACTGCACTAATTTACTTCTCATGCGCACCTTTTTATGGATAGCTATTTTGCTTTTGCCGGCGCTGGCATCGTTTTCCCAGGCAAGTGACTTCATCTCTGTAAAAAAGGCGAACGGCATAACGGTCAAAAGCTTTTTCCCTGGCTTGAATATCACTTTCGATACCTATGATAAACGCCACGCAAGCGGGCTGATAACAGCTATCCGTAATGACAGCATCTTCGTTAAAGAATGGGACATCAGGATGGTCATGAATGGGTTTGGGCTTCCTGAACTGGATACCCTTGCCGCCTATGTAAGCGGTTACCGCTACACCGAAATTAGCCACGTGGAGGTGCCCGGGAAACGGGGCTTTCATGCATTTACCCTGGGAAGGCTCCTCATCTTTGGCGGAGCGGGTTATATGCTGCTCAATGTGATCAATGGAGCCTACCTCCACGAGTCGGTCACCAGCAGTAAAAACCTGACCAGCCTTGGCATCGCTGCGGGAGCGGTGGGGCTTGGGGTACTGATCAATTACCTGTCAAAACACCACAACAGGACGCATGTAGAATATATTCACATGACTGAAAAAAGGAAGGGCAGGGGATTTTAATGGGCCACGTTTTTATCATCAGGTGGAGTATAACGTAAGGGCCTGGCAGCACAGCCGAATTTTATTCGTTAACGCTGTATCTTCACGCCGAATTAAATTTCACTACACCGGATGAATAGTAACGGCATGGCATGGTGGCAAAGGCTCTGGCGTTTTGCAAAGCGGCTGCTGCTATTTCTTTTTATTTTCCAGTTTATCTACATTATCCTCCTGCGCTGGGTAAATCCACCCCTGACGATCACCCAGCTGGCCAGCTGGATTACCGGAAACGGCTTTAAACGAAAATATGTAAGTGCTGCGGCCATTTCCCGGAACGCCAAGCTGGCGTTTATTGCTTCTGAAGATCAGCTGTTCGCTGACCACAACGGGTTTGATTACAAGTCGATCGAAAAAGCAATGAAGCACAACAGTAAAAGTAAATCGCTGCGCGGTGCTTCCACGATCAGCCAGCAGACGGCGAAGAACGTTTTCCTGTGGCAGGGCAGGAGCTGGTTCAGGAAGGGCCTGGAGATCTATTTTACGTTTATGATTGAACTCATCTGGGGTAAGCACCGCATCCTGGAAGTGTACATGAACGTGGCTGAAACGGGGAAGGGCATTTTTGGAATTGATGCCGCAGCGCAGCAAAATTTCAGGAAACCGGCGGCGCGGCTCAGCCTGCCCGAAGCGGCGATGATTGCTGCCTGCCTCCCGAATCCAAAGAAATATACCATTAAACCGATGAGCAGGGCAGTAAGTATTCGTTATCCCTGGATCATAAAACAGGCGGCCAACCTCGATGGCGATGAAGACCTTGAACCGATAATCATTGATCCTCTGGTAAAAAAATAGTGTGTAAAGTCGGTGGAACCCGGCAGGCTTTTGATCAGCGCCGCTGCGCAAAGGAAATAGCAGCCGCCAGCCGCGCTGTATAATTGCCGCTGATGGTTGCCCAGGCAGCGCGTTCTTGTTCCAGCATATTCCGGTACAGCGTGTACAGCTGGTCCCGCCTTTCCTGGTCGGGATATTCGCGCAGCTCATCTTTCACCCAGGGCAAATCGGGCTGGCAGAGCAGGTAACCGTGGTACTGCCGTTTTAGAAGTTCTTCTTCTATCCAGGGGTGGCATTTGCCGAATACAAATTCACACCAGACTTTCATAACATGCATATCGGTATCGATGAAGAGCAGGGCATCCTGGCGGGACCGGGCGAGGGCAATGTATTTTTCCTCCAGCGCTACCTGCCCTTTGGCAATGATCAAAAGGTCGTCATAACTATATTCCCTTCCGTTGTTGAGGAGATATTTACGGGCATATTCGGGGCACCACAGGGTGTTGAAATGGCTGGCCAGGTTTTCGCACAGCGTGCTTTTGCCGGTGGATTCAGGGCCAAGGATTACTATTTTCTTCATACGGCGGCGGTAGTTTTGCGGCGGGCCTTCTCTTTCCACGTCAGGTAACCCATGGTGGCCAGGACGAGGAAGATGACATATTGCAGGCTGGTAAACACGAGGTGTTTGTAAAAATTAAGGGGTACAGAAACGAGGTCAGTCACCATCCACCAAACCCAGTTCTCCACTTTCTTTTTATTCATCAGCCACATACCGGTAAAGGCTGCGCCCGAGGTGAAGGCATCCGCCTGCGGTACGGTACTGTCTGTAAATTTCGTGAGTACCACGTAAAGTATAAGCCAGGCACAGGCGAAAAAAAGCAAAGCCTGCAGCCATTCCTTTTTTGACGACACCGTGATTTGCAAGGCAACCTGGCCGTCTTTGTGGCGGGTCCACATCACCCAGCCGATGAGGCTCATCACCGTATAATACCCGTTAACCGAAGCATCGGCGTAAAGGCCGTGCGTCAGGTACAGGTAGATGAAAATGGTGGTGCTGATAATGCCCACAGGAAATACCAGGATATTCTCCCTGCGCGAGTAAATAACACTGCCGACACCCGTAACCACGCCGATGAATTCCAGCCAGCCGGTGTTTTGTATTCCCGTGATGAGGTCGTGCAAAATTTCCTGCAAAGTGCGAGTATTAATCCCAAAGATAATCCGTCGGGTGGCGTTAAACTTCCGTCCTTCCAATTTCCTTCGGAGATTGAAAAAATTACTGTAGCTTTTATTATTTCATCACCAAAACTTACATATATGAACACCAAAGAAATTGCCACCCGGCTTGCCGCCCTTTGCCGGGAAGGTAAGTATGAAACTGCTCAGGAGGAGCTCTTCAGTAAGGATGCCGTTAGCAAAGAACCGGACGACTCACCGGGCCTTAAAACCGTGCGGGGACTCGATTCCATCAAGGAAAAGGGAAGGCATTTCCAGAGCATGCTGGAGGCCGTACACAGCAACGCCGTCAGTGATCCGATCGTTGCCG
Source organism: Chitinophagales bacterium (assembly GCA_038229695.1). Lineage (GTDB taxonomy): Bacteria > Bacteroidota > Bacteroidia > Chitinophagales > Chitinophagaceae > JACMLD01. The sequence continues at coordinate 25,155 of JBBROE010000013.1, forward strand.
GTGACACATTCGCCGTGTCGATGATCATGGATGTTACCATGAAGGGGGTGGGCCGTGTGCCGATGGAAGAAATCGCCGTCTACACCGTAAAAGACGGAAAGGTGGTGGAGGAGGAATTCTTTTACAAAGCCAACTGATCCTGCCACAAAAAAAGCGCCTTATGGGGCGCTTTTATCTTAATACGGTTTATCTTTTTATTCCGCTTCCGCTACCACTTCCTTCACCTCGGGAATCATCCTTTTCATCATACCTTCAATGCCAGCTTTCAGGGTAATCATGGAAGATGGGCATCCGCTGCAGCTGCCCTGCAGCATTAAATTAACCACGCCGTCGTCATAGCTCCTGAACTGTATCGCGCCGCCATCCATTTCAACAGCCGGTTTCACATAATTTTCAAGCAGTTCCTTGATCCTTTTTACCACGTCATCATCATCGGCCGCAACGGTATTGCTGCTTTCCTGTTTCATCACCGCAATCTCATCTTCGTTCACTACGGTCTTGCCATCTTCCAGGTATTCTTTTAAAAAGGTGCGGACAGAAGGTATCACATCATTCCATTCTGTTTCCGGCGTCTTTGTCAGCGTAACAAAATTACTGGCGATAAAAACTGCCTTGATAAACGGAAAACCGAATAATTCGGTTGCCAGGGGAGAAGGTTTTGCATTCTCCACTTCCTGGAAATCGATGCTTTTGCCGGGGTAGAGCAGCTTGTTGGCGACAAACTTCATCGTTTCCGGGTTGGGGGTCATTTCAGTATAAATGCTGATGACCGGGCTGCCTGTTTTGATCATATTGTGTAGTTGAAAGTCGTTTAGATTCGTGTTGCAAAAATAACATTATTTGACGACTATGATTGAAAAATGGACGAATCAGCCAGCGGCACCTACGGACACCGGGTGCCCGGATCGCCTGGAAAGCCTGAGGTTGAGAAAGTGAGCGCTGATGATACCCGCCACAGCGGGAACCAGCAGCCAATTGTGGTACTGGTGCCACACCTGCTTGGACAGCAGGAAGGCAAATCCTGCCCCGAAAAGCAGGAAGGGGAAAATCCGTTGGTGGTGTCTGCGGTAGCCATGGTAGAGTCCGAATATCCCCACGGCAAAGGCCAGGGCAATCATGCTGTATTCAAAGAGGTCATTATTCAGTACATCCGTCCCGAAAATGGGAAGACTGGTCAATACCAACGGCAGTACCGCACAATGCACGGCACAGGCAAAGGATGCCAGGATACCCGCTTTATCCCAGTTGAATTTTTCTGTCATCAACTGCAAAGTTAAGGAATTAAATGCAACATTGTTGCAAAATTGTGTAATTTCGCGGCAGGGGAAGGAGTCTACCGGTCACCGACCGGCTGCCAGCCGACGTTACCGTAACTTTGCCCGGAAATCCAGACGATGAAAAGAAAGACGATTTTTTATACCCTGTTTTTTGTGCTGTTATTCACTGGTTTCTATTATGCCATGAAAGTGATGATCCCCGGATATGCCGATGTGAAACTGCCGGTGCTCAGTTACGTAAAGCCGTTCCGGTTTACGAGCCAGGACAATCAACCGGTAACCCTCGCGGATTTGCGTGGAAAAGTGTATGTGGCGGAGTATTTCTTCACCACCTGCAAGGGTATCTGCCCGAAGCTCAACAGCAACATGAAAACGCTGTATGCAGATTTGAAAAACGAGCCGGATTTTATGATTGTCTCCCATACCGTTGACCCGGAAACCGATTCTCCCGTGCGCCTGAAGGTGTATGCGGATTCGCTGGGGGTGTCGTCGTCCCGCTGGCTTTTCCTGACCGGCAGCAAGGACAGCCTGTACAAGGCGGCCAGGGTTAGTTACCTGCTGGATGACCCCAGGAACGGGAATGATAAAATAGAGAACCAGTTTATACATACGCAGTTTTTTGCGCTGGTAGATCGGAACGGCCGGGTAAGAAAAATTTATGACGGGCTGAAAAAAGATGAATTGGACCAGCTAGAGAAGGATGTTCCGGCCCTGCTAAAGGAAAGCACCAGTTCCGGGAATAATATGTTTAGCAATAACCCGGGTTAAAAATATGCCGGATAAGCACACCATAGCCCAGTCTGTGAACGAGCTGCTGAAGCGTCATGGGCTGAGCGTCACCGAAAGCAGGAGCCGTATCCTGGAGATGTTTCTCAGGGAGCCCGGCGCACTCTCTCATGCCCTGATCGAAAAGAAGAACAGTGCGGGGATTGATCGCGTCACCATTTACAGGACCCTGCAGACCTTCACCGATTCAGGCCTCATCCACACGATCCCCACGGCGGATAACGCGGTGCTGTATGCGCTTTGCAGGGATGCCTGCACCGCGGGTGCCCACCATGATGAACACGTTCATTTTATCTGCGAAAAGTGCCGCCATACTACCTGCCTGGAGCATACGGAAGTGCCGCGGATAGAACTGCCGGAAGGGTTTCGTGCCGGGTCAGTTGCCGTACTTATCAACGGCACCTGCAACGCCTGCAGGGAATAAGCGGTGCGCCCGCCTGCTTGCAGCGCACAGGTTAAAAATCTTCTTCCCGTTCCAGCATCAGGATGGCACCCTGGGGAACGATGAAATATCTTTCTTTTTCATACATAATTTCCGTGGCACCGCTCACCAGGAATATTGCCAGGTCACCTTCGCGCGCCTGTAACGGAATGTATTTCACTTTATCCTCGTCCGTCTTCCACGGCTCTTCATCCACCGGCATCGGGATGGCATAACCCGGGCCCGTCTTTATAACATATCCCTGCTGTACTTTTTCCTTGTCCTGTACACCGGGCGGCAGGTACAACCCGCTGTCCGTGCGCTCGTTGGCCTTTGCGGGCCGGAGGAGTAAACGGTCTCCGATGATGATAAGTTTCTTGAATTTATTGTCGGGCGTAATGTGCAAAGGCATGCTGGACGGTATTTTTTATGAAATACAAATTTAAACTACCTTCACTATTAACAAAACATTACACGGCTGCCAGCGGTAGCGGCCGGGGATTTGATTTATTTGTACGCTAAACAATTCTAAACCATGGAGTCAAAATCAAAAATTTTATTGTGTGAAGACGATCCCAACCTCGGCAGTGTACTGAAAAATTATCTTGAGCTGAATGATTACGAAGTGATCCTGGAGAGAGACGGAAGGCTGGGCCTGGCGGCTTTCCAGCGTGAGAAATTTGAACTTTGCCTGCTGGACGTAATGATGCCTCACATGGATGGCTTTACCCTGGCAGAAGAAATCCGGGATGTGGATCCCGATATACCTTTGTTTTTTCTGAGTGCCAAAACGATGAAGGAAGATATTATCCAGGGATATAAACTGGGGGCAGACGATTACATCACCAAGCCCTTCGACAGCGAGGTACTGCTGCTGAAAATTAAAGCAATTTTAAAACGCAATGAAGAACTGAACCGCGAACAGGAAAATAAAGAATACACACTTAACAGCTATCATTTCAATCCCAAGCTCCGCGAACTAAGTCATGACGGTAAAATGCAAACGCTTTCTCCCAAAGAGAACGAGTTGCTGAAAATGCTTTGCGAGCACATCAACGATCTGCTGCCCCGGGAACAGGCCCTCAAAAAAATATGGGGAAGCGATACGTACTTTAATGGCAGAAGCATGGATGTTTACATCGCTAAACTGCGCAAATACCTGAAGGATGATACCCAGATCGAAATTGTGAACATACACGGAAATGGGTTCCGGCTGGTGGCACCGGTGGCATAACATTGCGGTACATACCGAAAAATGAAAAGCGGCGAACTGTTAAGTTGCCGCTTTTTCATTGCAAAAATGTCTCCGTTAAAATTGTTTATCGGATTAAATGTAAGTCAATTTTAAATTCCTGCATTTTTCGCGGGGCTGTTTTTTGGGTGATAAGTGTTTATTGTACAATATATCAGTATAACCTTTGAGACGCCGCATGACCTCCCGTTGGCGAAATTGTTCGGGATCAATATCCCGGTCGTGAACCAGTGTGGCCCCCCTTTCTTATTCGGCAAACAACAGCCCTGGTCCTTCTTTTCCAAACTGGCGCCGGTTCAGATGCTCATAGGCTTTGGCAGTTGCTTCACGGCCTCTTGGCGTGCGTTTGATAAAACCTTCCTGGATGAGAAAAGGCTCGTAAACCTCCTCCAGCGTACCCGCTTCTTCACCTACTGCGGTGGCAATGGTGGTAAGTCCTACCGGTCCGCCTTTGAACTTATCGATGATGGCCAGCAGTATCCGGTTATCCATATCGTCGAGCCCGTAGCTGTCTACATTCAGCGCCTGCAGGGCATGCCTGGTGATTCCCAGGTCGATCCGCCCGTCGTTAAGCACCTGCGCAAAATCCCTTACCCGGCGCAGGAGACCGTTGGCGATACGCGGCGTGCCGCGGCTGCGCCGGGAAATTTCCGCTGCGGCATCGGGCGTGATAGCCGTCTGGAGAATACCGGCCGATCTTGTTATGATGTGTTCGATGGTGGTTGACGGGTAATATTCCAGCCTGGATTTGATGGCGAAGCGGGAGAGCAGGGGTGCGGTGAGCAGACCGCTCCGGGTGGTGGCGCCGATCAGCGTAAACGGGTTCAGCGTCAGCTGGATGCTGCGGGCGCTTGGACCGGAATCGATCATAATATCAATCCGGTAGTCTTCCATGGCCGCGTAAAGATATTCCTCCACAACGGTGCTTAGCCGGTGAATTTCGTCTATGAAAAGTACGTCATTGGGTTCCAGGTTGGTCAGCAGCCCGGCGAGGTCGCCCGGCTTTTCAATGACCGGTCCGGAGGTTTCGCGGATCTTTACTTTCAGTTCATGGGCCACGATGCGCGATAAGGTGGTCTTGCCAAGACCGGGCGGTCCATGAAACAGCACGTGATCAAGTGCTTCCCCACGCATCTTCGCTGCGCGAATAAATACCAGCAGGTTTTCAATGAGCTGCGGCTGGCCCTCGAACTCCGCGATCGCCGCCGGCCTTATATTATTTTCAAATTCCCTGTCGGCCGGCGTGACTGCAGTACTGCCCGGATGAAGGTCTGGATTTGCCATATGTAAAGGTACCAATACCCGGTGGAAGGAGGAATGATTTTATGATTTGTAATCGCCTTATTGACGTGCGCTACCTCGTTTCCGGCGTGCATAACAAGGCCTGTAACCTGGCAGCGGCCGTTGCCAGCTGTTATGCTGCAGAAGGGAGTGACACAACGATGCGGCCATGAAAAGCCACTGCCGGTACTTAAAAAAAATGGCGGGTCACAATAATTATCGTGTGTTTTTTTTGGGGCCCGGCGGAATCGGCCTGTGCGGCTTCAGTGGCGTCGCACCCTTGTGCAGCGGGAAGCACAGCAGCGGGTGGCGGGCAGGCCATCCCATCTAAAACGTTTACTTTTGACAGGAAGCCGCAGCCCGGTTACAGCGGGCGGGATCAGCATAGCGGTATACCACGTTGTCCATACTCTCATCAAACATCCTTTATGAAGCACGGCATTGGTAAGTGGATCAGGATACATGTCAATAAGGTGGCGGGCAGCATTGCCTTCATGCCGGCCGTGATCGCCATCGGTTTCCTGTTGTTATCATGGGGGATGCTGGAAATCGATTTTTCAGGCTGGGGAAAACAGGTGAAATCCACCCTCACCTGGCTTACGCTGAAAGATGCGAGTACCGCCCGGTCTATCATTTCCACGGTTGCCGGGGCGATTATTTCGCTGACGGTGTTCAGCTTCTCCATGGTGATGATCGTGCTGAACCAGGCGGCCTCGCAGATGAGCAACCGCGTGCTCAGCAGTATGATCGAAAACCGCTTTCAGCAGGTGGTGCTGGGCTTTTATATCGGCACCATCGTCTACGCGTTGTTCCTGCTGACCACTATCCGCGATATCAACAGCGGCATATATGTTCCGGCCCTGAGTATTTACCTGCTGATTTTGCTTACGGTGATCGATATCTTTCTCTTCATTTATTTCCTGGATTACGTAACCCAGACGGTGAAATATGAAACCGTGATTCGCCGGGTAGAGCGGCAGACTTTACAGACCATGCAACGGAAATTTTGTACCGGGCAACCTGGCCGGCCGGCCTGGGAGGGTATGTCCTGCACGGAAATCGCCACGCCTGAATCGAACTACTACCAGGGGTTCAAACCTGCGAACCTTGTTTCTTTAGCGGCTGCACATAACTGTTATATATCGGTGGTGAGGAAGGAAGCAGAGTACCTGCTCAAAAATACCGTCTTCGCCAGGATATATGCAAAGGATAAGCCCGGGGAAACCTGTGTGCAGGCGGTTACTGCCGCGTTTGACTTTTTCAAGGGCCAGCCGATAGATGTAAATGCTGATTATGGATTTAACCAGCTGGCCGAAGTAGCCATCAAAGCCCTCAGCCCGGGTATCAACGATCCTGCCACGGCCGTTATCAGCCTCCATGCACTCACCAGCCTGTTTGCCCATCGCCTGGTGCTTCACCCGCAAGAGGTTTTTGCGGATAGCGACGGGCTAGCCCGGGTAACGGTGTACTGCCACAGCTTCGAGGCGCTTTTCCGGAAATGTATTTATCCCATCTGGAATTATGGAAAAAATGACCAGTATGTGCAGGACGGATTGCTAGATATGCTCCAGCAATTGAAGGGGGCCGATAAAGCGGGCCAATACGCCGGGTTGTTCAATACACTTGCCAATAAAATTCAAAAAACCGTTGATCAGCAATCGGCATAAATTAATCCTGGCGGCATGATAACTACGTTTTCGTCTTTTGAATTATCGCTGGCAGAAGACCTTCCCCCGGCCGGGCTCGATGCCCGTGCGCGGTCACTCTGGTACGATGCCAAGGGGGACTGGCAGCAGGCGCATTCGATCATCCAGGACGAAGCGGGCAAAGATGCCGCGCGCATCCATGGCTACCTGCACCGGAAAGAGGGCGACGCTTCCAATGCGCGCTACTGGTATAGCCGCGCGGGTTGCCGGTTTCCCGATGCGTCTCTTTCCGCCGAATGGAAAAACCTGGTGCTGCAGGTGCTGGGTTGAGGCGGCGGCCGTTTTTTCAACCACCGGTATAACGGTTCAGCTGCAGGATGAGATCCGGGTCGGGGCAATTATCGAGGTATTTTTCTTTGTCGGCATAGGTGCAAACGCCGGGGTAATCTCCTTTTTTAAGCTGCATATCTTCTATCACCTGGAAATGGAGGTGCGGGGGCCACTGGCCGTTCTCCGCAAAGCTGCCAAAACTGGCCACCTGCTGGCCCCTGACCACGTACTGGGATTCGGTAAGCGTCGCGATGTCGGCGAGGCTGATATGGCCATAGAGGGTATGAAAGGCATATCCTTCCAGCTGGTGCAGCAGGATGAGCGTGGCGCCATAGTCCCCACGGTGATCATTAAACGCAAAACTGTGTACACGGCCACCCAGGAAAGCATATACGGGCGTACCGGCTTCACCCCAGATATCGGTGCCCAGGTGCAGTCTTCTCGGCAGGGTGCCCGCGCCGTCGAAGAGTGTGCTGCGGCTGTAGACAGTCCGGTGCTCGTCGTACCCACCGATGCCGTAACGGCTGCCCGACGCAAGCAGCGAACGGCCGATGAAGGCTTCGAAGGCCGTATCATCGGAAATAATATCTTCGGTCAACGCCGGGTTAGCGGCGGTGAGATCCAGGGGCAGCAGTTTATCTTTCTTTGGATCAAAGGGAACGACCGGGAAAAAGTCCGGCTGGTTTTTTTTCAGTATCGCGGCAAGGTTTGACATATCGGGTGACCTGCATTGTTTTATTTAACCTGCTTCAGGATATCTGCAATGGCGGCATCCAGCTGCGGGTCCTTTCCATTCAGTTTATCCATGAAGGTATTGATGATTTTGATGTCTGGCTGTACGCCGGCCGCTTCCAGGTCCTTGCCGTCCATAGTATAACAGCCCCAGCTCGGCAGCCGAACAAAGGATCCGTCGGTCAGCCGTTTACCGGAAGTGAAAATTATCCAGTGATACGTTTCGTTTCCCATGATCTTTCCCAGCTTTAGCGCCTTGAAGCCCGCTGAGGTCATCTCGGCATCGCTTAACGACTGTTCATTGACCAGCATCACGATCGGTTTGTCTGCCGGTGCAAAGCTGGACTGGCCGGTTAGTTTCCCGTCCCGGTATTTCCACTGGAGGTAGGTACGCTGGGCCAGGAACCGCAGCACCTCGTCGTGCACGTTGCCACCGGTATTATAGCGAAGGTCAATGATTAACCCGTCCCTGCCCGGCAGTTCCAGGGCCATGTGCCTGAGGAATTCATGGAGGGCATCCTCGCCCATATTTTTCATATAGCCATAAGCAACGCGCCCGTTACCTTTTTTATCCACCAGCTCCTGGTTGCGTTGTATCCATTCATCATAAAGGTTGTCCTGCAGCGAGAGGGAAGGGTGGAGTTTGATATCGATTGATTTTCCGTCCCGTTTGAATGTAAGAGACATCTCGCGGTCGAGCGACGGCCGTGCGAAATAAAAATTCCGGTTAATGTGGGGATCAACGGGGGTGCCATTGATAGCCACCAGCTCGTCGCCCGGCTGAAGGTCGGTACCGGTATGGTCTGCGGGTGATTTTTTTATGATGGATCTGACGCGGTAAGGGTTGCTGTCTTCAAAATCGATCCCCGTTTCCTGCGTTACGGTCTTGTACAAAACATTCTCGTCTTCCCCGCGTGTTGTAAATCCCTGGTGGGAAGAGTTGAGTTCACCGAGCATATCGTTCATCAATATGCGTAAATCTGAACGGTTGTTCACCAGCGGCAAGTATCGGCGATAGGCTTCCTTCACTTTTTCCCAGTCCGTACCATGGAACTTACCATCATAGTAATTTTCTTCGATGGCTGCCCAGGCTTCTTCAAACAATTGGTTGAACTCGCCGGCCAGGTTTTTCCTGAAGGTAAAGTTCGTTTCGATGGGATCTGCTTTTGCGCCCTCGGTGTTGAGGCTGTACAAATTTCCTGCATACAGCAGGTATTGTTTGTCGGCGGCCACGGAGATGGCATAATTGCGGTTGCCTACCTCTGCAAAGTCGGTGGAGGTATTGAAAGTGCCCGCGATCTTTTCACTCTTACCGGCTTCGAAAGGCTCCGTCACCGTTTTCCACAGAGAATTTTTTCCGCCGTCCTGGTCGCTGGCATATAAAACCGTGGTCTTATCCCCTTTTTGTAATACGGTGAGGAGGTACTGCGACCCGAAATCAGGGGTAACCTGTTCCAGTCTTTCCATGTCGTGCGCCAGGTCGATGTGAATGGTACTGTCTTTTTTGAGGGTGTCCTTCCGGAAAAGATCCTGGAACCTGTCTGAAACGAATGGAGCATCCGGCGATTGCAACGGCATGCGGTAGACTTTGGGATTACGCATGCCGAAAGGATAGGCGGGTGCCATGCGGGCACTGGTAAAATAAATATACTTCCCGTCCGGTGACCAGCAGGGGTCTGTTTCCGTGACACCGGAATGCGTCAGGTTAATGGTTTTACCGGTGGCGAGGGAATAGATGAATATGTCTTCTTCAAAATTCCGGTGGGCGGTATAACAGACGTATTGTCCGTCTGGCGAAAAACCGGGGCGCGAAGTTTCGAGGGCCCATAATTCATCGTGTGCTATCGGCTTACTTTCCATCGTGGTAAGGTCGATCAGTCTCACTTCATCCCGGCCACTGAAATACACCCCTCTGGTCCTGTTGTTATTAAGCGTCATCACGTGGTTGCTGCGGTTTTCATGCGTAACGGTCTTAACACCGACGCTGCCATCGGCAGCCACGGTAAACCAGTTGGCATAGCCACCGGAGGTCTGGTTGAACAGCAGGGTTTTGCTGTCTTTCAGCCACAATACTTCCAGGGCTCTTTCCGCATTCCCTTTTTTGATTTGCTGGATGAATTTTCCCTGTACATCCGACACAAAAAGTTCGCCCCGCGAGGTAAAGGCAATTTTCTTACCATCGGGTGATACATCAAAAGCGGTGATATTGCTTTTAACCGCAAAGTCTTTTTCTTCGGGCAGCACTTCATTGCGGAGCACCGATATGGCCAGCGGGCTGCTTTTGCCGTCAGCGGTGTTGTAAAGGAAGAGGCGGTAGTCTTTTTCAAAAACGACCAGGCCCCCGTTGGCGTTTACTGCCGGCGATTTAATAGAGGTGGGGAAAGATGTCAGTGCTTTTTTCTTGTCGTGATCAAAGCTATAGAGGTTGTATTCGCCATTGGCTTCATCTGATACAAAGTAAATGTTCCCGTTTTTATCGATCGTTGCACCAAAGTCTTTACCGTTGAAGTCAGTGTATTTTTTATATACGCCTGTTTTAGGATTGTATGATTGTATGTCGGGGTTATACGGTCCGCGGTAGCGTTTACGCTGCGCCTGTAAACTGCTTTCCCAGGTATCGTTGAAGAAAAGTTCGCCGGTTGAAGGATGTTCGACGAGGTTGTGATCCCCCTGGAAATAGTCGCGGCCGAAAATGCGTACCGGCGTACCGCCTTCCCGATCCACTTTGTAACCCGCTGCCTGGCGGTATCTTGAGGACGTGAAATAAATATACTTCGAATCCCAGCTCCAGGAACTCACGATGTCGTTGCCGCTGTGAAAAGTGAGCTGCTTCACCTCTCCGCCGTTGAAGGGTACCAGGAAGACATCCGCGTTGCCAAACTGCCGGCCGGTGAAGGCGATCCAGTTGCCATCCGGCGATACCCTCGCGTCGGTTTCGTAGCCGGGCATGCCGGTTATGCGCGTAGCGCCGCCGGTTTTTACCGGGGCTCTCCAAAGGTCGCCATCGAAGCTGAAAATAACGGTTTCACCGTCAGGAGTAAGGGTGGGATATGACAGGAAGGCTGCCCCGTTCTGGGCAATCATATCCAGGCTGTGCAGCAGCACAGCAAAAAGTACCAGGCGCTTCATGCAGTTAGTTTTAACACTGAATATACGCCGGAAGATTTTACCGGCCGCACAAAGAAATCCCCGGCAGGACTACCGGGGATTAACCAAAACTAACTACTTATGAGAAACTAATCACCTAACTGATAATGACCCGGTAAAGGTGATCAATTCCCGATTATGAAATTCCTTTATTCGCCTAACGGCAACGGGCCTCCTGCGAACAGGCCGAAAACGCCGGTGAATAAATTGCGGTTATAACTGTTCAACACCAACCTTTGCGGCAAGAAAGAGCTGCGGATCCAGCGTGATTGAACTGATCAGTTTGTCTTCCAGCAGCGTGGCAAACGCCTCGAAATACGCGACCACGTGTTGACGTACATTTTTCTTAAGCCAGCGGAAGCCGCCTTCGAGGCTGTGAAGAACGGCTTTATCGTCCAGGTATTCCAGGTGATGAATATCAGTGGGCGTTAACCCTGCGGCTTCCAGGTAACGAAACAACACGGCTGCCGGGGCGCCGGAAACGTCGCAGGACTCTTCCGCTATTTCGGTCCATTCTCCCGGGATAGTCTGCGCATCGGTCAGGATGGCTGATTCGGGCAGGTTGGTGATCACCTGGAGGAGGTGCCCGCAATTACAGGCGCCGTGGTTACCCCAGGCATAATGGGCTCCGTTTTTAAGATGGTCTGCCGCAGTGCGGAGTGCGGCGATAAGTTCGATGGAAGGTTTGGCCATGCCCGTAATTTACGCATACAACAACAGAAACACAAATAGGTTGAATGTCGTAACCCTAATTAAAGAATCCGTTAAAATATTGGTAATGGAAAATAGAATGCCGGCAGGATCGTTGGTGTATTTACCTAAAATTTATCCTTGCATAAAATCCTCTTTTCTGTCGCCTTTATCTTATTTGTACTGTTCGCTTCGGTGCCGGCCGGGGCACAGCAGATTACCGGGATTTGGAAAGGAAAAAGTGACCGGACCCGGCTGGAACTTAAAATTATCAAATTGGGGGACAGCCTCACGGGGGTAGCCTATTATTCGCGCGGGCTGACCGGATACCGGCGGTATGCCATCAAGGGATATTTTGATCCGGAGACCAACGACGTGATTTGGTGGGATGATCAAATTCTCAATGGCAGTACTGCGGAAAAAGAAGCCGTTTTGCACGTAGCGGATTTCAACTGTCCCGGGGAAAAGGAAATGCGGCTCGACGGCAGCAGTTCGGCAAGGGATGATAAGTCGGTGAGCCGTGGAGAGGTGCACCTGCAGAAAGTGGAAGCAACCGGACATCCTGACGAGTGGGACTGGGTGATAAATAATTATACCCGGGGCGGGAACGACCCCAGGCTGATCGACAGTGTGACGAGGCGGGTTGCCGGGGCAACTTTTTATCCGGAAGAAGTGAGGCCGCCAACGCCGGTGCCGGCGATAAGTATGCCACCGGTGGCAAAAACAGCCCGGGGGCCCGTATCGGCACCTGTCTCACTTACCAACCAGCAAAAATTTGACACCAGGCAGAATAAGTTGCAGATGGTCATCCCGGTAACAGCGCCACAGGTGGAGCTGCGCTTCTATGATAATGCCGCCATAGACGGGGATTCTATCGCCATATTTTTAAATGGGAAATTGCTGCGCGAGCACATTCTGCTGGGGTCAGAGCCGCAGACCATTAAGATCCCTGCTGCAGACCTGGCTGCAGACAATGAGCTGGTACTGGTGGCGCAGAATCTTGGATCCATTCCTCCCAATACTTCTTACCTGGTGGCTATTGTGGGGCATAAAAAGTACGAGGGGCGGCTATTTGCCGACGAGGGCAGCAGTGCGCTCATCCGGTTCATCAAGGAAAAATAGCCGGCCGGTTTAAGCCGGCGCACGATCATCAGATGACTACATTAACCATTTTGTTCCTGACATAAATAATCTTTTTGGCCGGTTTGCCCGCAAGCCATTTCTGCACTACTTCATTGTTGAGCACCAGTGCTTCCACTTCCGCTGCGGTGATATCGAGAGCAATCGACATATTTGTCCTTACTTTTCCATTGATCGAGACCGGGTAGTCTTTAACCGACTCTGCAATGAACGAAGGATTAAAAACGGGATATGCTGCGTCGAGCACGCTGCCACTGTTACCCAACTGGTGCCAGAGCTCTTCCGCGATGTGCGGGGCATAGGGCACCAGCAGCACCAGCAGCAGTTCAAGCACTTCTTTTTTATGACAACCGGTTTCAGTGAGTTCGTTTACGGCAATCATGAACGAGCTGACGGCAGTATTGAATGAAAACCGGTCGGTATCATCTTCAATTTTCCGGATGGCGCGGTGAAGAATTTTCAGGTCAGCCGGGGAAGCCGCTTCCGTTGTCCAGACTTTTCCTTTGCTTTCCTCATAAAAAAGTCGCCATAGCTTTTTCAGGAAGCGGTGTACTCCCTCGATGCCCTTGGTATCCCAGGGTTTGCTGGCTTCCAGCGGACCGAGGAACATTTCATACATGCGGAAAGTGTCAGCCCCGAATTTCTCCACCAGGTCGTCGGGGTTTACGGTATTAAATTTCGACTTGGACATTTTTTCGGTCTCTACCCCGCAGAGATATTTGCCTTCTTCGAGCAAAAAGGTTGCCGTGGCATATTCAGGTTTCCACTGCCTGAATTTTTCAACGTCAAGTACGGTACCATCGACCAGGTTTACATCGGCATGAATCGGGTTGATGAGCCAGGCGTCCGCTTCGGTTATCCATGGCAGTTGGGGCTGCAGGAAAGCCGACTGTGCCGCTGGTTCCATGGCCATCACCCGGGTATAAATGCCGGCGGAAAGAAAGGCTACGGGCTCCTGTGCTGTAGTGCCGGAGGATCCATTTTCTTCTCTGACCGGTGTGACCCGGTACACGAAGCGGCTGCTGCCGGTAATCATGCCCTGGTTAACGAGTTTTTTATAGGGTTCGTCAAAGCTGATATGTCCTAAGTCGTACAGGACTTTGGTCCACATCCGGCTGTACAGGAGGTGGCCGACGGCATGTTCCGTGCCCCCGACATACACATCAACCTGTCCCCAGTAGTCGCTGGCGCTGCGGCTGCAGAAGCTGGCCGTGTTATGCGGATCCATATAGCGGAGAAAATACCAGGAAGAACCGGCATAGCCGGGCATCGTGGAGGTCTCTCTTCTGCCGGCGTTGGTATTGCTCCAACCGGTGAGGTTGGCAAGCGGTCCTTCGCCCTGCGGTCCGGGGCCGTACTGGTCCACGTGCGGCAGTTCCAATGGTAAATCCTGTTCCCGGAGCGGGTGGGGCATGCCATCAGCCCAAATAATCGGAAAGGGTTCTCCCCAGTAACGCTGGCGGCTGAATCCCGCATCGCGCATTTTATAATTTATTTGTCCCCGGCCAATGCCCATGTCTACCAGTTTTTCAATGGCGACCGGGATAGCATCGCGCATGAGCATACCATTTAGAAAACCGGAATTGGTGAGCAGGGCGTCTTTGGTGGGGTTGGCCGAGTTTCCATCGAAATGGTCGCCGATGATATTGGTAATTGGAATGTTGAAATGGGTGGCAAAATTAAAATCGCGTTCATCACCGCAGGGAACACCCATGATGGCCCCTGTGCCGTAGCCGGCCAGTACGTATTCTGCGATCCAGATCGGTATCTCACTGCCATCGAAGGGGTTGATGGCATAGGCGCCCGTGAAGCAGCCGGTGACCTGTTTTACTTCGGCCATCCGTTCGCGGTCGCTGCGGCTTTTTACATAGTCGAGATAGTCCTGCACGGCCTGTCGCTGATCGGCTGTGGTGATTTGCTCCACCAGTTCGTGTTCAGGGGCGAGTACCATGAAATCTACGCCGAAAATGGTATCGGGACGGGTGGTATAGACCGTGAGACCGGGCTGATTTTTATCCAGGTCCTCTTCCGTTGTGCCCCATTCTTTAGTGGACGGTGCCGGACCCAGTTCAAACCTTATTTCTGCACCCTGGCTTTTTCCGATCCAGTTGCGTTGCTGTTCCTTAAGAGATTCGGAGAAGTCGACCTGCGCCAGCCCTTCCAGCAGGCGGTCAGCATAGGCGGTGATGCGGAGGTACCACTGGCGCATTTTTCTTTTCACCACGGGGTGGCCGCCGCGTTCACTGACTCCGTTTACCACTTCATCGTTGGCAAGCACGGTATTCAGGGCCTCGCACCAGTTCACTTCTCCAAAGGAAGAATAGGCGAGGCGGTAATGCATCAGGATGTCCTGCTTTTGTGGATCGTCAAAGGCTTTCCAGGCGGATGCGGTGAAAGCCGAGGTTTTTGCGGCGTCGAGCCCTTCGGTGCCCTTTCCAGTAAAATGCTGGAGGAGTGTTTCCAGTGGTTCGGCGCGGTTGGAAACAGGATTATACCAGCTGTTGAAAAGCTGGAGGAAGATCCATTGGGTCCAGGTATAATATTGCGGGTCGCTGGTGCGGATTTCCCGGGTCCAGTCGAAGCAAAACCCAATTTTATCCAGCTGGCGTTGAAAGGTCGTAATATTTTTTTCGGTGGTCAGTGCCGGGTGCTGCCCGGTTTCGAGGGCATATTGTTCGGCTGGCAGGCCAAAGCTGTCGAAGCCCATGGGGTGAAGTACATTAAACCCTTTCAAACGTTTGAAGCGGGCATAGATATCCGAAGCGATGTAACCGAGGGGATGGCCTACATGCAGCCCGGCACCACTGGGGTAAGGAAACATATCCAGTACATAACACTTCGGCTTCGATGCATCATTGACGACAGTATAGGCGCCGTTTTCTTTCCAGCGTTGCTGCCATTCCTGTTCAATTTTCCTGAAGTTATAATCCATAAAGGGTATTATCGGTTACATGTTTCACCCACCGGTTGCAGCAAAGATGTTGTGACTGCGGCATTTTTCTGCCGGTAATTACTGCCTATGCAGGTCAGCGACCGAATGAAGATGTTTCAACGGGCACCCGGTAATGCTGACGCAGGGCGGGTTTTGGTTTGTTAAAGATGGCCGCAAAAATAAACATTGTGCTGCAGAATCCGCTATTTTTGCCCGGTCGAAAATGCGTGTAATAAATCAGCGAAACTATGGTTCAGTTTGGCAAAGCTTCCAGTAAACGTTCCCAGCCTTCATATTTTATGGCAATCCTGGGGGTATCCCTGGTCCTCATCATGCTTGGGGTGCTGGGCTGGCTGGTGATCAATGCCAATAAGCTGGGGCAGTATTTCCGGGAGAATGTAGAGGTGAGGGTGTACGTACGGGAAAATGTTTCTGCGAAAGACAGTGCCGCGCTGGTGGAGTATGTAAACAGCCGGCCGTATGTGAAGTCGTCCGAATATGTGTCGAAGGAAACGGCGAGGCAGAAATACCTGGAAGACGGGAACAAGGACTGGGTGGGTGTATTGCAGAATAACCCGCTGCCGGCCAGTATTAATTTCAAGATCAAAAGTCAGTATGCGGTAACCGATTCCCTGCAGGAGATCCAGGCCGATTTCGTTAAGAATATTGCGGTCAGCGATGTACAGTATCCACAATCACTCGTGAGCAGCCTGAACAATATGATCCGAAAAATCAGCCTCATCCTGCTGGTAGTGGCCGTGGCGATTTCCATACTGGTCATTGTGCTGATCGACAATACCATTAAACTGGCCATGTTCAGTAACCGGTTTCTGATTAAAACGATGCAGATGGTGGGCGCTACCCGGAATTTTATTGCCAGGCCCATGAATATAAGGGCCGTTTTGAATGGTGCGATAAGTGGCCTGATCGCGGTAGTCGTAATTGTCGGGGTCATTCTCCTGGCAGAAAAATGGCTGCCCGAAATCCGGGCGCTGCGCGATTATACGCTTCTTTCCTTCCTGTTCATCTCTATCATCCTGCTGGGGGTAGTGATTTCTTTCGTGAGCACACACCGGAGTGTGATCAAGTACCTGAAAATGAAACTTGACGATTTGTATTGAGCCGGATGGCACAGGAGGGGAGTTAATTTATTTTTATTATCTTGCGACCTTAGAAATGTAGATATGGCCGAAAAAAGAATTTACCAGAAAAAGCAAGCTGCGGGTGTACCCCAGGTTCACTTTTTTACCCGGGAAAATTACCGTTGGATGATTGGAGGGGTCGCCGTCATCGCACTGGGCATGCTGCTGATGGCAGGAGGAAAGAGTACCAACCCGGCCATTTTCGACCAGAAAGAAGTGTACAGCACCACCCGCATCACGATTGCCCCGTTGCTGATTATCATCGGACTTGGCCTTGAAGTGGTGGCTATTTTTAAACAGCCAAAAAGCAGGGCGTGATGCCGCTGCACGATTATATCCCGGCGATGAGTGATCATCGCCTTTTTTTTAGCACATCACCTTAACTAACCCCGGTACATTACATGAATACCATTCACGCCATCATCATTGCAATCATTGAAGGACTCACGGAATTCCTCCCGATTTCCTCCACTGCACACATGAAGTTCGCCAACCCGCTCATCGGCGAGCAGCCTTCTGCTTTCCGGGAAATGTATGAAGTAGTGATCCAGCTGGCCGCTATCCTTTCGGTGGTTGTACTGTACTGGAAAAAATTTTTCGATTTCAGCCGGATCAGCTTTTACATCAAACTCATCGTTGCCCTCATCCCTGCAGTCATCTTTGGGGTGCTGCTCAAAAAGCATATTGACGCGGCCCTTAACAACCTTGTCTTCATCGCGTGTGTGATGGTGGTGGGCGGTGTAATCCTGTTATTTATTGATAACTTTTTCAAGAAGCCGGTGATTACAGACGACAGCCAGATCAGTTACAAAAAGGCGTTTATTATTGGGTGTTACCAGGTACTCTCCATCCTGTTTCCGGGGCTGAGCAGGAGCGCGGCAACTATTATCGGGGGTCTCAGCCAGCGGCTTGACCGGACCACGGCCGCGGAATTTTCCTTTTTCCTGGCTGTTCCCACCATGTTTGCCGCTTCGGTGAAAACGTTGTACGATGTACATAAAGACACCCCAGAGGTGTTTGCCAAAGACCAGATGACCACGCTGTTGATTGGTTCGGTCGTAGCCTTTATCGTAGCCCTGCTGGCGATAAAATTTTTTATCAGCTACGTGCAGAAGCATGGCTTCAGACTGTTTGGCTGGTACCGGATTGTGTTGGGTATTACCGTGCTGGTGCTTATCTACAAAGGCATCATTCATTAACCCGCTGTTGCCTGCCGCAGTATCATAAAAAAGCGGTACTTTAATCCGGTCAAGGAACGCTGTTTACTCGGGAGCCGGAAAACACTTCCTGTAAAAGAGCCGTATGCAGACTGCTTCCAAAAAAGTTATTACCGGGTGGGCTATGTTCGACTGGGCCAATTCAGTGTACAACCTCGTCATCACCACCACGTTCTTCCCCGCTTATTTCGCCGTGGTTACCTCCATCAAAAACTTCCCGGGCGGGATTCGTTTTCTGGGGCGTACCTATGTAAATACCGAGCTGAAGGATTATGTGATGGCTTCAGGATTTCTTGTCATTGCCTGCCTTTCGCCGGTATTGTCCTCCGTGGCCGATTACAGGGGCAACAAGAAAAAGTTTATGCAGTTCTTCTGTTATATGGGCGCTGCCGCCTGTTCCCTGCTTTATTTTTTTGATAAGGACCATGTATTTTTTGGCCTGTTCTGCCTGATGATGGCGGGTATCGGGTTCTACGGCAGCCAGGTTTTTTACAATGCGTACCTGCCCGAGATTGCAGCCGACGCCGATATGGACAGGGTCAGCGCAAAGGGATACGCGCTTGGTTATATCGGCAGCGTACTTATGCAGCTGGTCGGCTTTGCATTGGTGGTGCTGATGCCGGGGAGTGCCACCCCGCTGAAGATTACATTCCTGCTGGTCGGGCTCTGGTGGATTGGCTTCGCGCAGATTACTTTCCGGGCGCTCCCTGTTTCGGTAAAAAAGCAACAGGCAGAAGGGGTGTCAATCCTGACTGGTGGCTTTATCGAACTGAAAAAGGTATGGACACAGCTGCGCCACCTGCCAGTACTCAGGCGCTATCTCCCGGCATTCTTCTTTTACAGTATGGGCGTGCAAACGGTCATGCTGGTGGCTATCGACTTCGGCATAAAAGAACTAAAGCTGGCTGACAATAAACTCATCATTACCGCCGTGCTAATCCAACTGGTGGCCATTGCCGGGGCCATCGGGATGTCAAAACTGTCCAGGCGGATGGGTAACCTGCCGGTGCTCATGCTCACGGTGATGTTGTGGATTGGCATTTGCGTTGCAGGATATTTCATGCGGACGGAAAACGAATTTTATGTGCTTGCGTCGCTGGTCGGGCTGGTTATGGGAGGTATACAGTCGATGAGCCGTTCGACTTATTCTAAATTTATGCCCCCCACTTCCGATACGGCATCGTTCTTTAGCTTTTACGATGTAACCGAAAAATTGGCGATAGTAATTGGCCTCGTCAGCTTCGGACTGATTGAAGGCATGACGCATTCTATGCGCAATTCACTACTGATGCTGACCGGCTTTTTTATCATGGGCCTGGGCGGGCTATTGCTGACGTCACTCGCCGAAAAAAAACAGGTACCTGTATGAAGTTATATGCCATTGAGACCGGCTGTTTCAAGCTGGATGGGGGCGCCATGTTTGGCGTGGTACCCAAAGCGATCTGGAAAAAACTCAACCCCCCGGATGAGTTAAACCTGTGCACCTGGGCCATGCGCTGCCTGCTGGTGGAAGATGGGAAACGACTGGTGCTGGTGGATACCGGTATCGGCAATAAGCAGGATGATAAATTTTTCAGTCATTATCACCTGCACGGACCGGACAGCCTGCAGGGATCGCTGGAGAAGCTGGGTTTTACGGCAAACGATATCACCGATGTGTTGCTCACCCACCTTCATTTCGACCATTGCGGCGGGGCGATCATGCGGAAAGGAGAAGCGCTATCGCCAGCCTTTCCGAATGCTACCTACCACAGCCATGAACGGCACTGGCAATGGGCCACACATCCCAATGCGCGAGAGAAAGCATCATTCCTGAAAGATAATATCGAACCGATCCGCAACAGCGGCCAGTTGAATTTTATATCCACCAGCGATGAAAAAAGTATACTCAAACCGTTCGGAACGGGTATCGTTGAGGGGCTGGACTGCCTCCTGGCCGGCGGCCATACCGAGGCCATGATGCTGCCGGTAATAAAGTATAAGGGCAGGACGATCGTTTACATGGCAGACCTGTTGCCTTCCACCGCCCATATCCCGTTGCCTTACGTGATGGCTTACGACATGTTCCCCCTAACAACGCTGGAAGAAAAGGCGGCCTTTTTCAAAGAAGCGATCGACAACGACTATGTGTTATTTTTTGAGCACGACCCGCTGCACGCCTGTTGTACCCTTCAGCTGACTGAGAAAGGAGTGCGCGTAAAGGAAACGTTCCCGTTAACTGCGTTGTAGCTGTTATTTACCGCACAGAAAGCAGGGAGGAAAGCGGGTAGCGCAGGTTGTGGTAACCCATCATGTCTACCTTGATGCTGCCAACGCTGATCGGGCTTTCTACACGGAGGGGGAGATGGTTGGCATCGTCACTTACCCACACCACCATCTTTTCTCCACCTTCGAAAATGGTTCCTTTAACAAGGAGCGGTTTGAATTTTATTGCGCGGAATTTTCCGTATTTTGTTTTGACGGTTTCCTTGCCCAGGTAGCGGATATAGAGGTTGTAATTTTCATTGTCGAGGAACATCGTGAACGGTATTTTATCGTTCACCCTGTATTTGTTAAAGTTGATGTTCCTGGCGTAGAAAATGGCGCTGAGTACATCCTGCACACAGTCGGGAACTGAGAAAACGCCATCGTTGGTGACCGCCGAATTGGTTTGCCGGTTAAACGCGACATTTTCATATTTTTTATAGCCCCCTTCATCCACGTGCCGGATGAACTTCATGGGCTGCAACGAGCTGGTGTCAATGAATGTTTCGTATTTGTCGCGGACCCTGAAGAAGCTGTCATAAAAGCTGTACGTTTTACCATCACCGGTAATATGGTAAACCGGTTTATTGTTGAGGTGTTCCAGGTTAATATTAAAATTCGCCTCGCCGGCTGCAATAAATACCCCGAGGGTGTAGTAAACGGTGTAGGTGCTGGACTCGCCCGCTATAAATGCATTGTTCCGGATACCGCAGAACTCGTCGCCTGCATTGAGCAGGAAACTATGGAGGAGGACAACGGAGAGAAAAAGAAATGCTTTCATTTATCCTGGAAAATTTTTAGGCGTAAAAATAAGATACTGCCGGGAATGGCCGGCAATACAAGGTTAAGAAACCAGATACTGGTGGCGGCGCCTACAATACCCAGTTTGTTACTGCTGACCAGTGAAAACAGCAGCAGGCTCACCTGGCCGCGTATACCGGCTTCAGCCAGCGCAATAGTAGGAATGACGGCCAGTACCAGGTACAATATACCAATCAGCCAGAACAACGTGATGGCACCGGCATCCACCCCAAAAAGTTGCAGGAACAGAATGTATTGAAATACGAAAATGAAATAACGTAAAAACGACAGGCTCATTGTTCTTAACAGAATTGTAACAGGCAATGCTTCAATTGTCGCCAGGTGTTCCGCGTATTTGTCTGCCCCGGGTAGCCTGTCGATCCACCGGGTGACGACCGCAAGCCTGAGGTATAGGACGAGCAATAGGAGAGAAACAATCGCGGTTCCGTAAAACAGGATCCGCAGCCAGAGCTTGAAATCAGCCGTCAGCTGAACAGGTGCCAGCAGCACGAAGCTCAGCCCTGCCATGCCCATTAACAGTGTCACCATCAGCTGGCTGTAACCGGCGACGATCGACAGTGAGAACGCTTTCCAGCGGTGGCCTTCATGGACATACATCATGCGGCCCCCGAATTCGCCGATCCGGTTGGGCGTATTCATGGAGAAGGCAAGACCGGCAAGCACCGCTTTAAGCGCAGTGAAGAGCGAAATGGGCTCAACTCTTTTCACCAATACCTGCCATTTCCTGGCTTCGATACCCCAGTTCAGCGGAACCAGTGCGGCAGCGAGCCATATTTTCCAGGATTGCGGACCGGTGATTGACGCCCTGATGCTACTGATGGCAGCACGGAGGTTCTGCTGGTGTACCACCTGCTGGTAGATTGAAAAGGCCAGCCAGCAGAATAGTAGCGGGCCGATACCGTAATTGACCAGTAATTTGATATTTTTGTTCTTCAGCAGCATCCATTCAAAAATAACAGTTCCGACTTGCAAAAACCCGCCCAAATAATTTTAGGTATTGATCCGGGAACGGTAATCATGGGTTATGGGATTATCGTGGTCAGGGAAAATACGGTAAAACTCGTGGAGATGGATGTCCTGAGGCTGGGCAGTAAGCGCGATGTGTATGAAAGACTCGAGGTGATTCACCGTACCGTTGCAAGTATTATTGCCCGGCATAAGCCGAACCTGTTTGCAATCGAAGCCCCCTTTTTTGGTAAAAACGTACAGAGCATGCTGAAGCTGGGACGGGCGCAGGGCGTCGCGATCGCGGCAGCGATGCAGGCCTGCGTTCCGGTGGCGGAGTATTCGCCAAGGAAAATCAAGCAGTCTGTTACCGGTAATGGCAATGCCGACAAGGAACAAGTTTGGAAGATGCTGCAGCAGATACTTTCGCTGCAGGAAACAGCAACCCCCTACTTCGATGCTTCTGATGCCCTGGCCGTGGCAGTCTGCCACCATTTTCAAAGCAGTGCACCCGTTCAGGCCGGCATTGGCCGGGCGAAGGGCTGGGAAGATTTTATTGCGAAGAATCCGAATCGGGTAAGACCCTGATCAGTCAAGCAATCCACGCCTGCTGGTTACCAGGCGTTTTTCCCTATAACCTGTAGTTATGGTGCATAATGCTTTTATATTGGTTTAGTTATGGCTGCCGTGGTAGTTTTGGTGCATGACAGCTATCCAGGAAACTTTCTCAGCGGCGGCTTCGCTCTCCTGTTCCCGCTGTGAAGCGGTTTATCCTATTACAGGTATACACACCTTTGCGCAATGCTGCAACAAGCCGTTGCAGGTGAATTATGACAATCCCGGCGACCCGGACAGGGGTGATCTCATTTTCAGGGAGAAGTCTATGTGGCGCTATTTCGAGATGCTGCCGGTGATGGAAAGAAAAAATATCGTGACCCTGGGTGAGGGAATGACACCGCTGCTTCCTTTGCAGCGGGCTGCTGCGCGGTATGGCTTCGCCGATGTGCTGCTGAAGGATGAATCGTTGAATCCCACCGGTTCTTTTAAAGCGCGGGGACTGAGTGCCGCTATTTCAAAAGCAAAAGAGTTCGGTATCAAAAAATGTATCGTGCCTACCGCCGGAAATGCAGGAGGGGCGCTGGCGGCCTATTGTGCGCGGGCGGGGATGGACTGCACCGTGGTGATGCCGAGGCATACGCCGGTATTGTTCAAACAGGAGTGCGAACTATATGGTGCGCGGCTGATACTGGTGGATGGATTGATTAACGATTGCGCGAAGAAAGTTGCCGCCCTGAATGAGCATGGTGCCTATTACGACGTCTCCACCCTTAAAGAACCTTACCGGCTGGAGGGGAAAAAGACGATGGGCTACGAGATTGCCGAGCAGCTGGACTGGAAGTTACCGGACGTGATTGTATACCCGGCCGGAGGGGGTACCGGTTTGATTGGTATCTGGAAAGCCTTCCACGAGCTGATGGCGATGGGCTGGGTGGAAGAAGGCCCGCTTCCGCGGATGATAGCGGTGCAAAGCAGCAACTGCGCGCCTGTTGTCCGTGCGTTCCGGCAGGGGAACTCCTGGAAAGAAGGATTTGTGCCACAACCTTCGCTGGCAAACGGCCTTGCGGTTCCCTACCCGTTTGGAATGGACATGATGTTGAAAGTGTTGTCTGAAAGCCACGGCCTTGCCTGGGAAGTGAGTGAAGAAGACATTACGGCCGGGGTAAAAGAACTCTCCAGGCTGGAAGGTATGCTGGTTGCCCCGGAGGGCGGGGCGGTCTGGAAAGCGCTGCTGCAGCTTCGAAGGACAGGGGAAATCAATGACGCTGATCGCATCGTTTTACTGAATACCGGATCAGGCTATAAATATCTTGAAAACATCAGTTAAAGACCAACACCATTTTTCGGCTATGGCTGTACGGTAGTATTTCCCATTGCGGCCATTACTCTTTCCAGCTCCTGGATACGCTTCTCCATCTCCGGCAGGCTACGGGCCGTTGCCTGGGCCCTGATGGCCAGGTGGTAGTTGTATGCCGGTGAGCCCGTAACGGCCGCGTTCGGCTTCAGTGTTTTTCCGACGCCAGCCTGGGCGTTTACTTTTGCGCCGTCTCCGATATGCAGGTGCCCGGCGATGCCAGCCTGGCCGCCAATCATCACCCCTTTCCCGATTTTTGTGCTTCCGCTGATGCCCGACTGGGCAGCCAGCACGCTGGAAGCGCCGATTTCAACATTGTGTGCCACCTGGATCAGGTTATCCAGTTTAGCTCCCTTCCGGATCACGGTAGAACCAAGGGTGGCGCGATCGATGGTTGCATTGGCGCCAATTTCAACATAATCTTCTATCACTACATTTCCGAGCTGCGGTACTTTCTGGAAGCTGCCATCCACATTCGGCGCAAATCCGAAGCCGTCGCTGCCGATGACGGTGCCGGCATGAACAGTGACGTGATTGCCCAGCCGGCAGTCGTGGTAAATTTTCACGCCGGCGTGCAAGACGGTATGATCGCCGATGGTTACGTTATTCCCGATGAATACCTGCGGGAAAATTTTTACCCCGTTGCCAATGGTCACGTTTTCGCCGAGGTAGGCAAAGGCGGCCACGTAAACTTTTTCCCCGATGGTAGCCGACGCAGGGATATACGAGGGCTGCTCGATACCCGTGAGCTGCTGGTCCATCATCTCCTGGTATTTCGTGAGCAGGGTGGCGAATGCCATATAGGCATCCGGCACACGGATAAGGGTGGCTGTCAGGGCCTTTTTAAGTTCAAGCTTGTCGTTTACAATCACAATTGATGCACCGGTGCTGTACAGGTAATCCTCGTACTTGGGATTGGCAAGGAAGGAAAGCTGGCCGCTGACCGCTTCTTCGATTTTACCGAAGCCCGAAACACCTGCTTCGCTGTTTCCCTCGACAGTTCCCTGGATAAGCTGGGCAATTTGTGCGGCGGTAAAAGTCATCATTGCTGTAGTGATTTTAAATAATTCACTGGGCTTCCTGAAAATAGCAAATATAAAATTTTTTGGTTGGGCGGGAGAGATTGTGCTGGATCAGTGCATTGTCTACCATGGATATGTCTTTTACCGATCCGTCCTTGAAGAGGATATTGATATGTTCCTCGGTCGTGTTGTACGTGGTGTTGATGGCTTCACCGGTAAAGGCCAGGTAGTGCGCGTCACCGGGGGCAAGCGACAGATCGCGGCAGATTTTATTCCTCATTGCAGCAATTTCATCGTCGCTAAAAGGCAGTTGCCGGAATTTAACTTTAAGCAGTTTGCGTTCTACGATACTCCTGCACAGCAGGGAGAGCACCGGGTCCGGGTGGAACATCCAGTTTTTAAGGGTACTCATAACATCGTAGTCATCCATCAGGCAGAATTCATCCAGTTGTTCCGCCATCGTGGCACCGGTAGCAGGGAAATGGAGAAAATAGTCGAGCGCCGGGGAAGCCGCCTGTACGGACGCGTTCTTTTCTATCAGCTCATGTGCGCGTTGCATGATCCGCACCACGGTTTCTTCGGCAGCGAGTACAGTTTTATGGAGATACACCTGCCAGTACATCAGCCGGCGGGATACCAGGAATTTTTCAATGGAGTAGATGCCTTTTTCTTCCACCATCAGCTCATCGTTGTGTACGGTCAGCATCTTCAGGATGCGATCGTAGCCGATGACGCCCTCGGCAACACCCGAAAAGAAACTGTCTCGCGTCAGGTAGTCCATCCGGTCTACATCCACCTGTCCGCTAATCAGCTGGTGCAGGAAGGGTTTCCGGTAGGTGCCGGTAAAAATGCTGATGGCGCAATCGAGCTGTCCGCCAAATTCGGCGTTGAGCCGGTTCATGATGAGCAGTGACAGGGCCTCATGGTGCACATCTTTCAGCAACTGAAATTCAAGGGCGTGAGAATAAGGTCCGTGGCCGATGTCATGCAGCAGGATGGCTGCCTTTGCACCGAGCTCTTCTTCGGGGCTTATCGCAATCCCTTTTCCTTTCAGTTCAGCGAGCGCCCCACACATGAGGTGATAGGCGCCCAGTGAATGATGAAGACGGGTATGTACGGCGCCGGGGTAAACCAGCGAAGCAAATGCCATCTGGTGGATCCGCCTCAGCCGCTGGTAATAAGGATGGGCAATAATTTGCAGCAGCAGGGGATGGTCGATGCTGATAAAACCGTAAACCGGGTCGTTGATAATCTTTCGCGCGGATAACGCCATTGATTGTTGTTTATTTGTTAAAACACCCTGTCCGTGCAGCGGACAAAAGTACAAAGGCTGGATAGATAAATTACATTTGTTTGATCTCGCCGCGGAGAGGGTTAATTTTAACTGATCCCTGTCTACCTGCACTGCCGGCATTCCCTGGACAGGCTTAATAATCGAATTTATGGCTATAGCAACAATACTGTGGGTGGATGATGAAATTGAAAGTCTGCAATCTCAGAAACTTTTTTTAGAAAATAAAGGATATGCCGTCCACACGCTTACCAATGGATTTGATGCCATTGATTACGTACGGGACAACCCCGTAGATGTAGTCTTACTCGATGAATCCATGCCGGGTATTACCGGCCTTGAAACGATTGCCAAGATCAAGGAAGTGAACCAGCAGGTTCCCGTGGTGCTTATTACCAAGAACGAGACAGAAAATATCATGGATGAAGCCATCGGCAGCCAGATCAGCGATTACCTCATCAAGCCGGTCAATCCCAACCAGGTATGGCTGAGCCTGAAAAAAATCCTGGATAATAAAAGGCTTGTTGCCGAGAAAACGACCTCGGCTTACCAGCAGCAGTTCAGGAACCTGTTCATGGCACTCAACAGCAATCCGGGGTTCGACGACTGGATGGATATCTATAAAAAACTCGTCTACTGGGAACTGGAAATGGGGA